>NZ_JBVJIA010000009.1:0-280273 GCF_055586505.1 Streptosporangium sp. NPDC050148
CCCCCCCCCCCCCCCCCCCCCCCCCCCCCCCCCCCCCCCCCCCCCCCCCCCCCCCCCCCCCCCCCCCCCCCCCCCCCCCCCCCCCCCCCCCCACGTCAATCACGTCAGCAGCCGCCCTCGATGGTCAGCGTGCAGATGCTGTAGATCCAGTCGGTCGTCGTCGGGAGGGCCTCAAGGGTGTCGACCCCCGGGACCGCCGCGACCTCGGCGAGCGAGGTGTAGGCGTCGGCGCCCTCCATCAGAATCTCCGCGGACATGTGTTCACCCCCTTTGCGGCTCAGGCTCGAAGCGCCGGTTCAGCAGCCGGACTGGATGGTGTAGGCGATGCTGCACAGCGGGCTGGTGAGCCAGCTGTTGGGCGGGAAGGCCTCGAGGTTGTCGCCGCCGGGGACCGTCGCGACCTCGGCGAGCGAGGTGTAGGCGTCGGCGCCCTCCATCAGGATTTCAGTGGACATGGTGTTCTCCTTGTTGCTCTCAGGTGAATGTGGGGTCGTGGCGTGGCCGCACGTGTCGCGAGGCCGCCACGCGGTTTCGTCAGCAGCCGGACTGGATGGTGTAGGCGATGCTGCACAGCGGGCTGGTGAGCCAGCTGTTGGGCGGGAAGGCCTCGAGGTTGTCGCCGCCGGGGACCGTCGCGACCTCGGCGAGCGAGGTGTAGGCGTCGGCGCCCTCCATCAGGATCTCGGTGGACATGGTGTTCACCTCCTTTCCTGGATCTCGCGGGTTCCGGACCCGGGTTCGGGTCCGGTGGTCTCGAAGGGGAGCGGTGGCGAGGCGAGGTTGCGGTGCACCGCGCCGGGCATCGCCCCGGCGGCCCGCAGCGCCTCGGTCACCGCCTGCTCCCGGTCGCCGCCCTGCCCGGCGCAGGCCACCAGCCCGGCGGCGACGGCCTGGGAGCGGTGCTCGCCGAAGCTCAGCCCGCGCATCCCCGGCCGGAGGTCGTGCGGCTCCCAGGCCCAGCCGACGCCGCGGCCGAGCGCGGCGACATAGAGGGACAGGTCCTCGCGCAGCCCGCCGGCGGCGGCCGCGGCCGCGGCGACGTCCGGGGCGGCGTGCCAGGAGCGCCGCCCCAGATAGACGACGACGCTGTCGCGGCGGGGGTAGTGGTCTCGGGCCGAGAGCACCTTGGCCCGGTAGGGCAGCCGCAGTTCCTCCAGCCGCGCCAGCATCGCCCCCCACAGCCCGGGGGCCGCGTCGGGCGTCCGGGCTCCGGCGTACACCCGCACGCAGGCGCCCTCCTGCATGCCGTGGCCCTGCGATCCGTTGACGAGCAGGAAGCCGGGCGACAGTGCCGGCAACACCGCCGGCAGGGTGACCCAGCGCGACAGCCCCCCGCCGGCCTCGCCGCCGGTCCCGGTCCCGGTCCCGGTGCCGGTGCCGGTCCCGGTCCCGGTCCCGGTCCGGGTCCGGCCGGGGGTCTCGCCGCCGGTCTCGGTGCGAGCCTCGGCGCCGATCCGGTCCTGCGGGATCAGCACGCGCACGCCGTTCAGCCGGACCACCGCCGGCGAGCCGGGCTCCACCGTGGCCAGGACGCGAGTGCTGTCGTGCGGGACCATCGCGCGAAGCTCCTGCTCGAAGCCGGGGTCGTGCGGTGGCCTGCGCGGCTGCTCCCTGTGCGGGTCGCGGCCGGTGTGGAAGGCCTCGTACAGCGCGTCGGCGAGCACCTTGCGCAGGGCCTTGGGACCGCCGGCGGTGATCTCCCGGCCGTCCACGGTGGCCGAGGTCAGGTCCGCGCCGACGCGTACCCGCTCCAGTGCCCGCATCAGTGCCCGCGTCATCGTTCGTCTCCAAGGCCCAGGATGGTGGGGAAGGCTGCGGGGTCGAGCAGGAGCCTGCGCCCGACGCCGGCCGCGGCGCGCTCCAGGGGTGACAGCCGCCCGCGCCGGTGGCCGGCCACGATGAGCCGGTCGATCAGGTGCCAGCCGGCGAAACCCGCCGCCCTGGCCGCCAGCTCGCGATCCGAGCGCGCCGCGGGCCTGGCCTGCAGGTAGCCCGACCAGAAGGACTCGACGCAGGGCCGCAGGGCCTCGAAGCGGCGGGTGCCGTTGGCGACGACCTCGCGCTCGTTCGGGGTGTCGTCGCCGCCGGCCATGCCGAGCACGCCCCGGTAAAGCCATTCGCCGGCGAAGGCGCCCACGTCGCGCGCGGCGTCGGCCGCCCTGGCCTCCTCCCAGTCGGTCAGGTAGAGGGTGTCGTCGTGGTGCAGGAACTGGTCGAGCCGGATGTCGCAGTGCACCGGGACACGGGGGGCGCTGCGCTCCCACCGCGCCAGGTCGCCGATCGCCTCGACGATCGCGGGGTCGTTGTGCAGGATCGCCCACGCCTCCAGCTCGGCGCCGCTCGCGGCCGCGTAGACGCTCAGCGGGAGAGCCGACAGGCGGCCGAGCGGCGGGACCGGCGGCGGAGAGGTGTCCTGGGCCACCACCGGCGGCGCCTGAAGGGTGTGGAGCGTTCCGATCTGCAGACCGGCCGAGCGGGCCAGCTCCCAGGTGAAGTCATCGTCGGAGGCGAGGTCGGCTCCACTGCGGGCGTCCTGCAGCAGGGTGAAGGCCACCAGGCCGGATTCGGCGTCGCCGCCCAGGAATCGGGGCGCGTTGATCACCTGGTGTCCGTCGAGCAGCGCGCTCATCGCCCTGGTCCGCTCCACCCTGAGCCGGACCAGGTCCGCCTCGCCGAGGGTCTTCTTGACGAAGACCGGGACGCCGGCGTCGGTCACCCCCGCCCAGCTGTCGTTGCGGCCGAAGAACGCGGTGATCGCGTCCTGCCGCAGCGCTCCCAGGCCGAGCTCGGTGAGGAAGCGGGTGACCTCGGGCACCTGCTCCAGCGGTACCGGCTCCAGCGTCAGCCGCTCACGCACCGCCATCGCCGGCTCCCGGGACAAGGGCCGCGTGCGCGGCCGGTACGCGTTCGTCGTGCATGGTTGCGTCTCCCCGTCGTCGGAACGGACGTCCGCGATCCCCGGGCCGGACACGACGTCCGGACGTGACGTCGGACCGTGTCCGGCTGACCGCGGTTCAGAGCATGCAAGGCGCTACTTGCGCCGCACTTGGAAGCGACTGCAGGTGCGGGTGGCGAGGACGGCGCCCGCCGTCACAGCGAGCGTCGCCACCATTGTCTGCGCAGGTCACAGTGTTTCCAGGTGGTTCGTGGCAGGCGGGAGCGAGTGCCCTGCGCGCCCGAGGACACGCTGCAGCCGCTTCCAAGTGCGGCACAAGCGGCGCCGCGCATGCTGGCGCCCACCGACCGTCAGGCGTTGAAGGGAATGCCATGAGCAGCCTCAAAGGGCCCGGTACCGTCACCTGGGACGTCACCTATGCCTGCCCCCTGCGATGCACGCACTGCTACTCCGAATCGGGCAGGCGGCCCTCTCGCCAGCTGGGCCACGACGAGATGCTCCGGGTCGCCGACGCGATCGTCGCCCTGGGCCCGGAGTCGGTGGAGTTCGCCGGCGGCGAACCGTTGCTGGTGCGGGGGATCTTCGACGTCGCCGAGCGCATCAGGCAGGCCGGCATCGCCGTCAACCTCTACACCGGCGGCTGGACCTTCACCCCGCGGGCGGCCCGGGACGCCGTCCGGGTCTTCTCCCGGATCACCGTGAGCGTCGACGGGGCCAGCGCCGAGGTCCACGACGGGATCCGCGGGCGGGCCGGCTCGTTCGAGCGGGCGATGCGGGCGCTGGCCATCCTCGACGAGGTCGCCCCGCACCACGAGGTCAGGTTCGGCATCGACTGCGTGGTCACCCGCGGCAACCTCCACCAGATGGAGGAGTTCTGCACCGCCGTCGCCCCCCGCTTCGCGAACATGGCGTTCCTCATCTTCGGCGCCGTGCTGCCGTCCGGGCTGGCCAGCAGGCCCGGCTTCGAGGGCGAGCTGCTCACCGAACAGGAACTGAGCACGCTGGCGAGCCCTGAGCGCGTCACGCACCTGCAATCCCTGGCGCCGCCCTCGGTGCAGGTGATGACGACCGACAACTTCCTGCTGCAGATGAACCCCGACATGATCGCGCGCTACGGCTTCCCGATGATGCAGGTGGAGCCCGACGGGCAGGTCCGGGCGATGCCCATCTACGAAGGGACCGTGGGAAGCCTGCTGGCCGACGATCCCCTCACCCTGTGGCAGCGCTCGATCGAACGCTGGCGCGACCCCTTCGTGGTGGAGACCCTGTCCTCGATCCGCTCGATGCGCGACTGGGCCGAGGCGACCCGGCGCCTGGACCACCACTTCGGATCCGAGGAGGTCCGCCGCCGCATAGCCCTTCGCCCGGCCTACCTCGCTCCCGCCCCGGCATGAGCCGCGCGCACGGTTCCTGGCGGTCGCTGCTGGACCACCTGCGGCCCCACCGCGGCCTGCTGGCGCTCGGCGGGGCGCTCACCCTGGCCGGCTCGCTGGCCGGGCTGGCGATGCCGCTGCTGGCCAAGACGGCGGTCGAGGCGTTCGGCGCGCAGCGCTCACCGGCCGGGCCGCTGCTGGGCCTGACCGTGGTCGTGCTCGCGGCAGGCGCGCTCGCCGGCGCGCTGGGCAGGTACGTGCTGGAGCGGATGGGGGAGGGCATCGTCTACCGCGCCCGGCGCGACCTGGTGGACCGGATGCTGCGGCTGCCCGTCTGCGAGGTGGACCGGCTCAAGCCCGGCGACCTGCTGTCTCGCGTCACCTCCGACACCACCTTGCTGCGCGCGGTGTTCACCGACGGGATCGTCGAGTCGGTCACCGCGGTGTTCATGCTGGTGGGCGCGGTGGTGATGATGGCGCTCATGGACGGGCCGCTGCTGCTGGTCACCGTGGGCGTGCTCGTCCTGGTCGGCGGGCTGGTGGGCCTGGTCATGCCGCGGATCCGGCGGGCCTCGGTCCAGGCGCAGGAGTCGGTGGGGGAGATGGGCGCGGCGCTGGACCGGGTGCTGCAGGCCTTCCGTACGGTCAAGGCCGCCGGCGCCGAGCAGCAGGAGATCGACGCGGTGGCCGGCGCGGCCCGCCGGGCCCGCGACCGCGGTGTCGCCGTCGCCTGGTGGACCTCCGTCGCGGGCACCGCCTCCTGGGGCGCCGCCCAGCTCACCTTCGTGGCGGTGCTCGGCGTCGGCGGGGCCCGGGTCGCCTCCGGGGCCCTGCAGGTGTCGTCGCTGGTGGCCTTCCTGCTCTACCTGTTCTACCTGGTCGCGCCGATCGCCCAGCTGCTGCAGGGGGTCACCCGGGTGCAGGGCGGCCTGGCGGCGCTCAGCCGGATCCGGGAGATCGAGGACCTCCCGGCGGAGGAGACCTCGCCGCCGGGCCCGGTCGGCACGGACCGGTTGCAGGCGCCGGTCGGCGTGCGGTTCGAGAACGTGGCCTTCGGCTACGGCGGCGGCCGCCCGCCGGCGCACCACGAGGTGTCCTTCGCCGTCCCGGCAGGTGGCGTGACGGCGCTGGTCGGCCCCTCGGGGGCGGGCAAGTCCACGGTCTTCGCCCTGCTGGAGCGGTTCTACGAACGCCAGGGCGGCGAGATCAGCGTCGACGGGCGCGACATCCGGCAGTGGCGGCCGGCCGAGCTGCGCGCCGCCCTCGGCTACGTGGAGCAGGACGCGCCGGTGCTGGACGGCACGCTCCGGCAGAACCTGGTCCTGGCGGCGCCGCACGCCTCGGACGAGGCCATCGGGCGGGTGCTCCGGCTGACACGGCTGGAGGAGCTGGTCGCCCGCCTCCCCGCGGGGCTGGACAGCGAGGTGGGTCATCGCGGCGTCATGCTCTCCGGAGGCGAGCGCCAGCGGGTGGCCATCGCGCGGGCGCTGCTGCGCCGCCCCCGCCTGCTCCTGCTGGACGAGGCCACCTCCCAGCTCGACGCGGTCAACGAGCTGCTGTTGCGGGAGGTGATCGCCGAGGTGTCCTCGGAGACCACCGTGCTGGTGATCGCCCACCGGCTGTCCACGGTGACCGGTGCCGACCAGATCGTGGTGATGGAGGGCGGCCGGGTCAGGGCCATCGGTACCCACGCCGACCTGCTCGGCACCGACGACCTGTACCGCGAGCTCGCCGCCACCCAGTTCCTCGCCGCCCGGCCCGCCTAGGAGAGCTGTTCGGCGTCCGGACCTGGATAGGCCCGGTGACGGGCTGGCTGTGGCTGGTAGAACTCGGACGTGGCGCGTTTTGATGTGAAGGGTGCCGAGGGGCGTTGATCGAGCCGTATCTGTCGGTGGCGGTCATCGGGCCGCTTCCTCGGCGGGTGCGTGATCGGTTCGACGGGATCTTGTGGCGGTTTCGTACGGGATCTGGCCGGCGTGATGTGCCGGAGCGGTGTGGGTCTTGGTCCACGTTCTATTCCCGGTTCGGTGGCTGGGCCAAGGCCGGGGTGTTTCAGGGGTTGGTGGACGCGCTGCTCGTCGAGGCCGCTTTGCGTGGGCAGGTCGGGCTGGAGGTGGTCAGTGTGGACTCCACGATCGTGCGGGCGCGTCAGGAGCCGGCCGGGCCGGCCGGCCTCGGACCCGCCCTGCCGCGGTGGTCGCGGTGGCCGCGGACGAGGCCTGCTCCTCCAAGGCCAACCGCTCCTACCCGCGCCGCCGCAAGATCACCGTGGTCATCCCGGAGAAGAGTGATCAGCGGGCCGATCGGAAGAAGAGAGGTTCAGCGGGCGGGCGGCCCGCCGGCTTCGATGCGCAGCGCTACCGGCGGCGCAACACCGTCGAACGCTGTTTCCAGAAGCTCAGGACCTGGCGCGGTCTGGCCACCCGCTACGGCAAAGCCCCGGAAAGCTACGAGGCCGGGCTCTACCTCCGAGGCTCGGTCATGTGGCTGAAGCTCCTCACCTCAACCACATGATCCGAACTCCGGACAACTCCTAGCGGAGCTCGCCCGCGCCCGCGTGGCGGGAGACCGAGCGGCGCACCGACTCGGCCGGGTCGATCCCGGTGTGCAGGACCGGCGTCCAGCCCGCGTCCGCGCCCAGGTCGGGGTCGTTGACCGCGTTGTGGACCGCGACGAGGTCGATCGGGACGACCCGGCCCCCGACGCGGAGCACGTCGCCGCGGGAGGTCATGGCGGTGCCGCCCCAGTTGCGGACGATCGAGGCCGGGTCCACTGCGCGGCCCAGGCGGAAGAAGTTGTTCTCGGAGAAGATCTGCGACTGCACGCCCACGCCCAGGGCGTAGGAGAAGGTCTCGGCGTCGGGGATCTCGTAGTAGTTGTTGTAGACGTGCACCTGGCCGAAGCGCACGCGCGGGAGCCGCTGGAGCACGTTCTCGAAGTGGTTGTGGTGGATGGTGACGTTCAGCTTGCCCGCGTCGTTCGCCGGGTTGTTGGTCGAGCCGATCAGCATCGTCTTGTCGTGGCCGGAGAACCGGTTCCAGGACGCGGTGACGAAGTTGGAGGCGTTGGTGATGTCGAGCTGGCCGTCGTGGACCTGGTACGGCCTGCCGAAGTGGCGCGGCTGGGCGGAGTCGGGGTTGTCGCCGTCGGTGAAGGTGTTGTGGTCGACCCACACGTGCGTGGAGCCGGTCACCGTGATGTTGTCGTAGAGGGAGTTCCAGTTGCCCTCGGCGCCGTCGGTCGGGTCCCACTGCGGGAAGCAGTCGGCGGTGTCCTCGAAGGTGATGTTGCGGATGATGACGCTGTCGGCCTTGTCGACGTGCAGGTTGAGGCCGCGGATGCGGGCGTCCCTGCCCAGGCCGACGACGGTGGTGCCGGAGCGGACCTTGAGCTTGATGTCGGAGGTCTGCCGGGCGGCCGAGGCGACGCGGGCGGCCTCCAGCGGGCCCGACGGCTTGGCCGTCCTGCCCCACACCGCCGGGTCGTACGCGGCGAGGTAGCCCTCCAGCGTGTAGCCGCCGGTGACGTAGTCGGCGCAGGTGCTCTCGGGGGCGATCGTCCCCTTCACGTAGACGATCGACGGTGAGGGGGCGGCGAGCGCGGTGGCCAGCTCGGTGCGGGTGGAGACGACGTGCACGTTCGAGGCGGGCGCGGCGGCGCCCCCGGTGGTGCCGGTGCCCTCGGAGGCCCAGCCGTCACCCGCAGGCAGGGTCTGGCGTCCCAGGTCCGGCCGTGGGCCCTGGAACGAGGCGGAGCCGGAGGACGGGGAGACGGCGGTGGCGGAGGCGGCCGGGGCGGCCAGGACCGCCAGGGAGAGCAGGGCGGTGAGCGCGACGGCTCGTTTCATGGTGGTTCCTTCACGGGTCAGGCGGAAGGAGGCTCCGTACGGTCCCCGAGAGCCTTCCGGGTGGTGGGAGGCGGGCGCGCCCCGGTCAGGAGAGACGCACCCACCTCCGGTCTGTGGGGCTCAGCCGCCGTTGCGCTGTCTGTACGACGTCTGCGCCTCGGTCAGCTTGGCCGCGAACGCGTCCAGGAAGTCCTTGGCGGGCAGGGAGCCCTGAAGGACCTTCTGGAACTCGGGCTCCATGTCGGTCTTGGTGATCGCGTTGAACTCCGGCAGGTGGTAGGGCATCTGCACGACCTTCGTCGCCGGGTCGTTGAGGACCTTGAGCGCGGTGGAGACGTGCTGCAGCCCGGCGACCCAGGGCTCGTCGGCGACGTCGGTGTTGGCCGGGAGCACACCGGTCTTCTCCGACCAGTAACTGTTCATCTCCTTGGAGGCGACGAACTCGGCGAACCGGTACGCCGCGTCCTTGTTCCCGCCGGAGGCGAACACGCCGATGCCCGAGACCGGGTTGGACAGGATCGAGCGGGCGCCGGACGAGGACGCGGGCACGGCCATCGCGGCCACCTTGCCCGCGCCGAGCGTCTTGGCGTGGTCCTGGTACGAGCCCAGGTTGTGCTGCATGATCCCGATGTTGCCTCCGTCGAACTGGGCGACCATCTTCGTGTAGTCGTTGCCGATGTCGGCCTCGGGCGTGACCTTCTTGTACAGCCCGGCCAGCCGGGTGAGGGCCTCCACGTTCCTCGGGTCGTTGACGGTCGACCTGCCGGAGGCGTCGAAGATCTCGGTGATGCCGGACTGCCCGTACACGACCTCCAGCATCTGCGCGATCGAGCCGGCGCCGCCGCGGAGGGTGAAGCCGTAGCGGTTCCGCGCGGTGTCGGTGAGCCTCTCGGTGGCGGTGAAGAAGTCGTCCCAGGTCCTGGGCGGCCGGAGGCCGGCCTCCTTGAACCAGTCGGTCCGGTACCAGAAGACGCCCATGTTGGTGGACAGGGGGACCATGTAGGTCCTGCCGTCCGGCACGGTGTTCTTGACCGTGGACAGCACCTGCTCGTTCAGCCTGCCGTTCAGCGCGCCGCCCGAGAGCCGGTCGTCCAGCGGTTCCAGCGCCTTCTGCGCGACCAGGCCGGCGAGCATCGCGGTGGACATGCCTCCCACGTCGGGCAGGCCGCCGCCGGCGATGGCGGTGTCGTACTTCTGCTGGGCCTGGGCGATCGGGATGCCGACGTACCTGACCTGGATTCCGGGGTTGACCTTGTTGAACTCGGCGATGATGTGCCGCCACACCGGGGTGCGCGCGGGGCCGCCGTTGTCGTCCCAGAAGGTCAGCGTGGTCTTCCCGCCTTCGGAGGCCGACGGCTCGTCCGAACCGCAGGCGGCCAGGCCGGTGCCCATGGTCACGGTCACGACCAGGACCGCCAGGCGCTTCGCGCGTGAGATCATTGCCCTCCACCTCTCTCTTTCGTCTCCCCCGACGTGGTGTGACCGTACGGGTACGCGGCCCTCGGCGGGAGACCCCGCCGCGCCCGGCCCGTCACCACGCGACCTCCTCGGCGAGCGCCGCGGCCTCGCGCGGGCTCAGCCGCCCGTCCGCGACGACGGTGACCACCCGCCGCCGGAGGACGTTCTCGACCACCAGGGGGGTGTCCCAGGCGAGCGCCGCGCCCACCCCCGGGTACTCCTCCACCCGGACGAACCAGGGATCGTCCCGCTGCACGAACACCAGGGTCCACTTCCGCGCCGTCATGGCCAGCCAGGGCGCCGTCGAGCCGTGCACGGCCGGCTCGCCCTCGGCGTCCGCGGTGAAGACCCGGCGGTCTGCGGAGGACGCGGGGGCCCGCCAGAAGAACCCGCCGTACCCGGCGCCCGCGCGGCCCTTGGTGGCCGAGCTCCGGATCACCAGCGGCTCGCCGGTGAGGTTCGTCAGCGTGAACGACACCTCCAGCGCCCAGCAGCCGATGAGCTCCACCGCCCGCACGCTCCGCGCCTCGCGGGCCGTCTCGGTGCCGTCCGGGCCCTCCCAGGCCAGTGCCTGCCCGAACCCCGACGCGTCCGACCAGGTGAACTCCAGGTGCCGCTGCACGCCGTGGTCGCCGAGCCAGGACGGACCGGCGTCGCGGACGTAGGTGCGGCCTCCCCAGAAGTTGCCCCCGCCCAGGTCGGAGATGGCGACGCACACGCCCAGGTGGTGCGGGTGGTCGGCGGGCGCGACCTCGGTGACGGTCGTGCCGGCCAGCGTCCGCACCGGGTGCAGGTACGGCCGGGGGGAGGACGTCCGCGGCATGTCGGGCGCCACGACGTACTCGGCGACCTTGCGGCCGTGCGCCACCAGCACCGGCCGCGCCGGCTCAGGCCGGACCGCCCCCGGCCCCGGCGGGACCGCTCCCGCCTCCGGCCGCGCCGCTCCCTCGGAGACGCCCGGCGAGGGGCTCGCGGAAGGGCCCGGCGCGACGCCCGCCGGGTCGCCGGTCCCGGTCTCGGCTCCGGGGAAGGGCCTGCTCCAGGGCACCCGCAGCTCCGAGTAGAGCGCCAGCCGTTCCGCGCTCGCCGCCGTCACCTCGGCGATCCTGGGCAGCACCCGGCGCTCGGTGCCCACCTCCTGGAACACGTCCGGGATGGCCCGGGGCGGGGGCGCCAGCCGTACCGCCTCCAGGACGCGCATGAAACCCGCGGTCCTCTCCAGCGGCACCAGCAGCTCCGCGCCGTCGCGCAGGTGCGCGACGAGGTTCTCCAGCAGGTCGGTCCTGGGGTGCACGACCGAGGTCCCGTCGAACTCGATCCGGTCCTCGGTGTAGGTCAGCCTGATCCGTCCCCGCTCGCCGTGCACGATCAGGTACGGCTCGTGCCGCCGGTCCGCGCAGAGCGAGACCGCGACCGTCACCGTGGTCCGGTCGTCCATCCGCAGCCGCACGCACGAGGTGTCGTCCGCCTCGATCGCGTTGGCCCGGTAGAGCTCGACCTCGACGTCCCGCACCTCGGCCCCGGAGACGGCCAGCGCGGTCGCGGTCGCGTGCGCGAGCGGGTTGGTGAGGGCGCCGTCCACGACCGGTACGCCGTCCACCTCACGCCTGCCGGCCCAGGAGACCCGGCCGTAGTAGGAGTAGGGCCGTTCCCACGCGCCCGCCGCGCCGATCCCGGTGACCCGGCCGATCGCCCCCTCGGCGATCATCCTCCGCACCGCGGGGACGGCCTCCGATCCCAGGCTCTGGAAACCGACCTGGCAGGCGAGCCCGGTCCGGCGCGCCGTCCCCGCGATCCGCAGGTAGTCGGCGTACGTGGCGGCGGGCGGCTTCTCCAGCAGCAGGTGCGTGCCGGCGAGCAGCGCCTTCTCCGCCAGGTCCGCGTGGGTGTGGATGGGCGTGCACAGGATCGTCACCTCGGCTCCGGTACGCCCGATCAGGGCGGCCAGGTCGCCGGAGAACTCCGTCCCGTCCGGCAGGCCGTCGACCGGCCGGACGTCGCACACCCCGACCAGCTCCACCAGCCCGGCCTCGGCCAGCCTCCGCACGTTCGACAGGTGCCACCAGCCGTGCCCGTGCGCCCCGGCCAGTACCACGCGAACCGGTTCCATCACGCCGCCTCCCATCGCAGTCCGGGCCTCACGGGTTCCCCATCTCGGTGGCCGGGCCCGGGGCCGTCGCCGGGCCCGGGGACGGCTTCGCGGAGCTCGCGGAGCTCGCGGAGCTCGCGGAGGACGTCATCCCTTCACCGCCCCGGCCGACATGCCCTGCACCAGGTAGCGCTGGATCACCGCGAAGACCAGGACGACCGGCACCGCCGCGACGACGCCGCCCGCGGCCAGGGCGCCGAAGTCCACGCTGAACTCGCCCAGGGTGTACGCGAGGCCGACCGGCACCGTGAACTTCTCCTGCTCGCTGATGAACATCAGCGCGAACAGGAAGTTGTTCCAGCTGTGGATGAAGGCGAACGAGCCGACCGCGACCAGCGCCGGGCGCAGCAGCGGCAGCACGACCGCGAAGAAGCCGCGGAGCCGGCCGCATCCGTCCACCCAGGCGGCCTGCTCCAGCTCCACCGGGATGTTCCTGATGAAGCCGCCGAGCAGAATGAGCGAGAGCGGCAGCTGGAAGACCGTCTCGGCGATCACCAGGCTCCACAGCGAGTTGACCAGGCCGAGGGTACGGAAGATCTCGAAGAGCGGGATCAGCATCATCGCGCCGGGGATGAACTGGGTGCAGAGCATCCCGATCATGAACGGTGTCCGGCCGCGGAACTCGTACCTGGCCAGGGCGTAGCCGCCGGCCAGGGCGACCACGGTGGTCATCACCAGCGAGGCGACACCGACCATCAAGCTGTTCCTGAAGAAGAGCGCGAAGCTCAGGTCGTTCCAGACCGTCGCGAAGTTGTCGAACGTGATCGGCCAGGGCAGCAGCGAGGTCGACCCGCGGGGCCGGAACGCGAAGACCAGCATCCAGTAGAAGGGCACCAGCGTGAACAGCAGGTACAGCCCGAGGGGGACCCAGATCTCCCACCGGCGGGCCCGTCCCCGGTCCTGCCGTCCGGGCCGCGGCGCGGTCGCGGGCGGGGCCAGCCGCGGCCGTTCGGCCGTCTGGAGGGTCATGGCTTCGCTCCGAACCTGCTCAGCCGCAGGTAGGCGATCGAGAAGAAGGTCAGGATCAGGAAGGCGACGGTCGTCAGCGCCGAGCCGTATCCGAAGTCGTGGGACTGCACGGCCTTGGCGGCCACGTACAGCGGCAGCGTGGTGGTGGCGTGCGCCGGGCCGCCGCCGGTCAGCGTGTAGAGCAGGTCGACGTTGTTGAACTCCCACACGCAGCGCAGCAGCGTGGACAGGATGATCGCGTCCTTGAGGTGGGGGAGCGTGATGTGCACGAAGCGCCGCAGCCGCGCGGCCCCGTCCACCGAGGCCGCCTCGTAGAGCTCTTTGGAGATCGTTTGCAGGTCGGCCAGCAGCAGGATCGCGAAGAACGGCACCCCGCGCCAGAGCTCGGCGAGCACCGCCGCCCAGAAGACCGTGTCGGGGTCGGCCAGCGGCGCGGCCCCGTACCGCATCAGCCCCAGGTCGGCGAGGTAGCGGGACAGCCCGGTCGTCGGGTTGTAGAGCAGGATCCAGATGCCGGTCGTCAGCACCCCGGAGACCGCCCAGGGGGAGAAGACCGTCGCGCGGGCCAGCCCGCGGCCGACGAAGGTCTCGTTCACGATCAACGCCAGGGCCAGGCCGAGGACCAGTTGCAGGGCGACCTCGACGCCGACCCATTTGAGGCTGAAGCCCAGGCTCTGCCAGAACAGGGGGTCCTCGAACAGCAGCGTGCGGAAGTTCTCCAGTCCGGCGAAGCCGTTGTCCCAGGGCCTGGTGACGTTGTAGTGCTGGAGGCTGTAGTAGAGGACGCCGGCCATCGGGTAGACGAGAAAACCCAGCATGGCGATCACCGCGGGTGCGATCAGCACGTAGGGGGTCCTGGCGGCACGACCGGGACGGCGGCGCGTCCGGGGACTCGTCGGGGTGATTGCCATGACCGGCAACCTCCTTCCGAGTCGGCGTCAGGAACTGCAACCGGTTGCATGAAACATTGCGGACATCTCCCGGCAACGTCAAGGGCCCAATTTGGTAAACGCCCGCTTATCTGCCCATTTTTCGATATTTGCAACTTTCAGCGGTCCGGATAGGATGCCGGAACCTTCCGGGAATCGTCGGATTCGGTCGTTGACAGCGGTACAACCGCTTGCACTAATGTTCTCCAGGACCCGCAGGAGGGTCGCGACGGAGGAGTACGGTGGCAGCGACGATCAGGGACGTGGCGCGGGCGTCGGGAGTGCACGTCTCGACCGTGTCCCGCACGTTCTCGGCGCCGCACCTGGTCAACAGCGAGACCCGTAACCGCGTGCTGGCCGTCGCCGAGGACCTCGGCTACCGGCCCAACCGCGCCGCGCGCGCCCTGACCACCGGCAGGACCCACAACATCGGCCTCATCGTCGCCGACATCTCCAACCCCTTCTTCCCCCCGCTGATCAAGGCCGCCCAGGCGCACGCCAGGGCCCGCGACTACCACGTGTTCGTGGCCGACACCGACGAGGACCCGCTGGTCGAGGAGGAGCTGATCCACACCCTCGCCAAGCAGGTGGACGGGGTGCTGCTGTGCAGTCCCCGGCTCTCCAACCGGGTGATAGAACGCCTGCACGCCGACGTGCCGTTCGTGGTGGTCAACCGCCGGGTGAAGGGCATGCCGACGATACTGATGGACATCGGCCAGGGCGCCCGGCTCGCGATCGAGCACCTGGCCGGGCTCGGCCACCGCAGGATCGCGCTGCTGTCCGGCCCCTCCGGCTCGTGGACCAGCGGCGAGATGTGCGCCGCCGCGGCCGCCGCCGAGGGGGTCGAGGTGGTGATCATGGGCCCGAACGCGCCCACCGAGCGGGGCGGTCTCGCCGCCGCGGCCGAGGTGATCGGCTCGGGGGTCACGGGCGTGCTCGCCTACAACGACCTGGTCGCCATCGGGCTCATCGAGGGACTGTACGAGCGGGGCGTCCGCGTCCCCGGCGAGATCAGCGTGGTCGGCGTCGACGACATCGTGTCCGGCCGGCTGAACCGCCCCAAACTGACCACCGTGGCCATGCCCACGGCCGCCGCCGGGCGGATGGCCGTCGATCTGCTGCTGCACTCCTTCGGCGACGGAGCCACGCCCACCCTGGCGACCCTGGAGACCAGCCTGGTCGTCCGCGAATCCACCGGAGAGGCGCAGAAATGAACGTCGGAACCACCCCGTCGGGCGAGCCGGTCGAGCGGCACGTGCTGTCGAAGGGGCGGATGCACGCCTCGATCCTCAGCTACGGGGCGATCCTGCAGACCCTGGAGGTCTCCGGGACGAACGTGGTCCTCGGCTACCCCGACCTCGCCGACTACTTCACGCGCAGCCGCTACTTCGGCGCCGTGGTCGGCCGGTACGGCAACCGCATCGCCGGCGGGCGCTTCACCCTCGACGGCCGGACCTACGAGCTGCCGGTCAACAACGGCCCCAACAGCCTGCACGGCGGGACGGACGGCTTCGACCGGCGCGTCTGGCAGGTCGTCGACGCCTCGGACACCGCGATGACCCTGCGCCACGTCAGCCCCGACGGCGAGCAGGGCTACCCCGGCACGCTCGACGCCTCGGTCACCTACACGCTGGACGAGGACGCGATCCGGCTGGACTACCGGGCGGTCACCGACGCGCCGACCGTGCTGAACCTCACCAACCACTCCTACTTCAACCTCGCCGGTGGCGGTGACGTGCTGGGGCACGTGGTCCGGATGGACGCCGACCACTACCTGCCGGTGGACGACACGCTCATCCCGACCGGGGAGCTCGCCCCGGTCGCGGGCACCCCGTTCGACTTCACCGCGCCGCACCGGATCGGCGAGCGGATCGACGATCCGGCACTGGGCAACGGCTACGACCACTGCTACGTGCTGCGGAGCGGCGACGGCGGTGCCGGCGGCGCCGTCATCGAGGTGAGCGAGCCGACCGGCGGGCTGGTCATGACGGTCACCACCACCGAGCCCGGCGTGCAGTTCTACACCGGCAACATGCTGGACGGCGTCGCCACCGCCTACGACAGGTACGCGGGACTGTGCCTGGAGACCCAGCACTTCCCGGACTCGCCCAACCGGCCGGACTTCCCCTCGGTGGTGCTGCGCCCGGGGGAGGAGTACACCTCCTCCACCACCTACCGGTTCTCCTGACTCTCCCGGGCGGACGGGCGTTCCGGCCGTCAGGTCCCTCCGGCACCGAGGGCCCTCCGGCGGGGGCACCGTCAGGCCTTGGCGGCCGCACTCTCGCCGCTGAGGGCCGCGACGGCGCCCATGCCCAGGTAGACGACGCCGCTGGTGACGTCGAGGCGGCGGCGGGCGCGGGCCGAACGGCGCAGGCGGCCGGCCATGGCCGAGGCGAGCAGGGCGTAGGCGCCGTCGCTGACCAGGCCGAGCAGGGTCCAGACCAGGCCGAGCAGCACGATCTGCGGGGCGATCGGCCCGGCGGCCGGATCGGTGAACTGCGGCAGGAAGGCCAGGAAGAAGATCGCGGTCTTCGGGTTGAGCACGTTGACCACGAAGCCCTCCCAGAACAGCCGGGACCTGCCGGCGACCGGGGCCTCGACGGTCTCGTCCGCGTCCGGCCGCGCGGTCAGCCTGCGCACGCCCAGCCAGATCAGGTAGGCCGCGCCCAGGTACTTGACGATCATGAATCCGGTCGCCGAGGTGGCGAGCAGGGCGCTGATGCCGAACGCGGCGGCGGCCACGTGGACCAGCGAGCCGAGGTGGATGCCCAGCACCGACACCAGACCGGCCGAGCGGCCCTGCGCGACGCTGCGGGTCACGATGTAGACGACCGCGGGCCCCGGGACGAGCAGCAGGGTGAGGGTGGCGGCGACGAAGAGCGCGAGGGCTGTCGGATCCGGCATACCCGGATCGTAGGGTCGTCCTCTCTCCCGGCGCCTCACATTTTCCGCCCGGTCCCGGCTCCGGCCCCGGTCCCGGCTCCGGCCCCGGCTCCGATCCGGCCCCGGCTCCGATCCGGTCCCGGTCCCGGTCCTGGCCCGGATCCCGCCCGGATCCCGGCCGGAAGGCCCGGGACGGGCGGGTCGCTAGGGGCGCGTCACCGAGGTCAGCGCGGTCAGCAGGGCCGTGGTGGCCGGGGGATCGGGGGGCTCGCCGTAGGTGGCCGCGTAGACGTGGCGGGTCGAGCCGGGCAGCTCGATCGCGGTGACGTCCGGGTTCCGGTGGGCCCGCAGGGCCAGACCGGGCAGGGCGGTCACCCCCACCCCGGCGGCGACCAGGGCCTGGACGGCGACGCCGTCGTCGGTCGTGAAGGCGATCTCCGGTTCGAAGCCCGCCCTGTCGCACAGCTCCAGCAGGTGCGTACGGCACCGGTCGCACCCCCCGATCCAGCGGGAGTCCCGGTAGGAGGCGAGACCGCCGTCGGCCCCGGGGACCGCGGCGCTCGCGGCCTCCGGGATGACCAGGTAGCTGGGGTCGTCCAGCAGGTGGAGCAGGCGGATCCCGTCGGCCTCGGGGGCGGTGCCGTCGTAGCGGAAGATCACGGCCACGTCCACGTAGCCCGCCCGAAGCATGCGCAGCGCGTCCGGGGGCTCGGTCTCGGTCAGCCGGAGCTCCAGGCCCGGGTGCTCCCCGGCGAGGGCGGCGGCGGCCCTCGGCACGAACGTCCCCAGCGCCGAGGGGAAGGCGGCCAGCCTGACCCGTCCGGCGCGCAGGCCCACGTGGGCCGAGAGCTCGGCGGACGCGGAGTCGAGCCGGCCGATGATCTCGACGGCGCGCTCGGCCAGCAGGCGGCCCGCCTCGGTCAGCCTGATGCCCCGCCCGGCCCGCTGGATCAGCTTGGCGCCGGTCTCGGCCTCCAGCTTGGCCAGGTGGTGGCTGACCGAGGGCTGCGAGTAGTGCAGTTCCCTGGCCGCTGCGGTCACCGACCCGTGCCGGGACACGGCCGCGAGAACACGGAGACGCACGATATCCAGCATGTATTAACTTTATCGATGAATCAGGGGATAAATGCGCATTAGACGTTATGGGTCGTCCGGAGCATCCTGGATCCATGACGACGTTGACGCTCACCCGCCCGGGCCTGGCCGAGTTGGTCGAGGGAGTCCGGGAGCTCACCGCCTCCTCCGCCGGACCCCGGGCCACCGCCTTCGCCGTGGCCGGTCTGCTGCGTGAACGGCTCCCGTCCCCGGAGATCCTCACCGAGACCGAGCGCCTCGGCGACCCCGACCACTACGCCGCGCACACCCTGCACACCGAGGAGACCTTCTCGGTCGTGGCCGTGGTCTGGCGGCCCGGCCAGAAGACGGTGATCCACGACCACATCGCCTGGTGCGTGTTCGGGGTCCTGCAGGGGGTCGAGTACGAGACCCTCTACCGCGACCACGGTGACCACCTGACCGAGATCGGCCGCACGGCCAACCTGACCGGGGAGGTCAGCGGCTTCGCCCCTCCCGGGGACATCCACCGGGTGCACAACACGGGCGACGAGACCGCGATCTCGCTGCACATCTACGGCGCCGACCTGAGCGCCGCCCCCACCAGCGTCCGCCGGACCTACGACCTGCCCGTCCGCTGAGAAGAGACCTGTCCCTCCGCCGGGGGGCCACCCCGTCCCCGCGTGGGGCCGCCCGTCCTCTCTGAGGAGCGGTCGAGAGGCCCCCCGCGAAGGGCCGTCCACCGAAGGGTCGTTCCACCGGGGGCGCGCTCGAAGCGACGCCCCCGGCGGACGGGGCCGGACGGCCGTCAGGCGGTCGCGGAGCCGTACTCGTGCAGGAAGAGCGCCTCGGCGGTGGCGGTGCGGCGGAACTCCTCGATGTCGACCCGCTCGTTCGGGGCGTGGATCGCCGCGTCGTCGTCCTCGGCGCCGAAGAGCAGGACCGTGGCGGCCGGGAACTGCCGGACGAGGGTGGAGACGAGCGGGATCGAGCCGCCGGCGCCGATGTCGCGCGGGGGACGGCCGAAGGCACGTTCCATCGCCCGGTTCAGCGCGGAGCGGGCGGCGCCACCGGTGTCGGCGAGGTAGCCCGAGCCCATGTTGTACTCGCCGACCTCGACCTGGACGCCCCAGGGGGCGACCTGCCGCAGGAAGTCGACCACGGCCTCGACGGTCGTCTTGGGGTCGCCCGCGGGGGGCACCCGCACGGTCACCCTGGCCCTGGCGACGGCCTGGACCGCGTTGATGGCGCCGGAGACCGACGGCACGTCCAGGCCGGTGACCGTGATGGCGTACGAGGCCCACAGCCGGTCGGCCAGCGATCCCGAGCCGACCAGCGAGACGCCGTCCAGCACGCCCGCGGTGGCCCGGAACTCCTCCTCCGACGGGCCGGCGCCGAGGAAGCTGCCGCGCGGCAGGCCCGGCACCCGGATGTCGCCGTGGTCGTCGTGCAGGGCGGCCAGCATCCGGATCAGCGCGGCCAGGGCGTCCGGGGCGGCGCCGCCGAACGAGCCGCTGTGCAGTGACTCCCGCAGGGTGCGCACCTCGATCGTGAAGGCGCCCATGCCGCGCAGCGAGGTCGTCACCGACGGGTCGCCCACCCTGGGGTTGCCGGTGTCGGCGACCACGATCGCGTCGGCGCGGAACAGCTCGGGGTTCTGCTCGACGAAGGACTCCAGCCGCTCGCCCGCGTACTCCTCCTGGCCCTCGACGACGACCCTGACGCCGACCGGGAAGCGGCCCTGGAAGGCGCGGAGCGCCGCGACGTGCGAGAGGACCCCGGACTTGTCGTCGGCCGCGCCGCGGCCGTAGATCGCGCCGTCGATCTCGGTCGGCTCGAAGGGCGAGGTGCGCCAGAGAGCGGGGTCGCCGGCGGGCTGCACGTCGTAGTGCGCGTACAGCAGCACGGTCGGCGCGCCGGGCGGGGCCGGGGCCTCGGCGTAGACGGCCGGGAAGCTGCCCTCGACGGGGATCTGCCGGACGTGCGGCAGGCCGGTGCTGCGCAGCAGCTCCTCGGTCAGCGCGGCGGCCGCGTGGACCGGCTCCTCCGGGTGACCGGGGAAGGCGACCGAAGGGATGGCGACGAGCCGCTTGAGGTCCGCGATCGCCTGAGGCATGCCGGCGGTGACGGCGTTCTCGATCTCGTCAGGAGTCACGACGTTCCCTCGAATCTCTATATCTGGTGCGTCCCATTGCACCACAACGGCCGGGACGGCCGTGTCCGCGCACGATTCCAGCACACCTTGGTTCCGCACGGTGGAACCGGGGTCGGACGGATCCGGCGTGCCCCGCCGCACCATCGCGGATTTCGTCGTTGTTACATGACGGTTTTGCGGATTCCGGGGTTCTTGCACTCCAATGCCACGCTTTCACTTGGCAAGAACCTTTCTGGAGTGCAGACTGTGGGGAGCCCGGCTCAACGAGGAAAGATCGCCATGACGCACCCTGAGAACACCGACGTGGCCTCGCTCATGAAGGCCGCACAGGACAACCTGTGGATGCACTTCACCCGGCACGGCGCGTACGAGGGCGCCGAGGTGCCGATGATCGTCCGGGGTGAGGGCTCCTCCATCTACGACGTGCGCGGCAAGCGCTACCTCGACGGGCTCGCCGGCCTCTTCGTGGTCCAGGCCGGGCACGGCCGCAGCGAGCTGGCCGAGGCCGCCGCCAAGCAGGCCCAGGAGCTGGCGTTCTTCCCGCTGTGGTCCTACGCCCACCCCAAGGCCGTCGAGCTGGCGCAGCGCCTGGCCGCGGAGACCCCCGGCGACCTCAACCGGGTCTTCTTCACCACCGGCGGCGGCGAGGCCGTCGAGAGTGCCTGGAAGCTCGCCAAGCAGTACTTCAAGCTGACCGGCAGGCCGCTCAAGCACAAGGTCATCAGCCGCCAGGTGGCCTACCACGGCACCCCGCAGGGCGCCCTGTCGATCACCGGCATCCCGGCCTTCAAGCAGATGTTCGAGCCGCTGGTCCCGGGGTCGGTCCGGGTGCCCAACACCAACCACTACCGGGCCGACGAGATCACCGGCGTGCCCGGCATGACGCCCGAGCAGTACGGCTTCTGGGCCGCCGAGCGCGTCGCCCGCGCCATCGAGATGGAGGGCCCCGACACCGTGGCCGCCGTCTTCGTCGAGCCGGTGCAGAACGCCGGCGGCTGCTTCCCGCCGCCGCCCGGCTACTTCAAGCGGCTGAGGGAGATCTGCGACGAGTACGACGTGCTGCTCGTCTCGGACGAGGTCATCTGCGCCTTCGGCCGGCTCGGCACCATGTTCGGCGGGCAGAAGTTCGACTACGTCCCCGACATCATCACCTGCGCCAAGGGCATGACCAGCGGCTACTCGCCGATCGGCGCCATGATCGTCTCGGACCGGCTGTTCGAGCCGTTCAAGAGCGGCAGCGAGATGTTCGCCCACGGCTACACCTTCGGCGGGCACCCGGTCTCCTCGGCCGTCGCGCTGGCCAACCTCGACCTGTTCGAGCGCGAGGACCTGCTCGGCCACGTCACCCGCAACGAGCCGGTCTTCCGTTCCACCCTGGAGCGCCTGCTCGACCTGCCGATCGTCGGCGACGTGCGCGGCTCGGGCTACTTCTGGGGCGTGGAGCTGGTCAAGGACAAGGCCACCAGGGAGACCTTCACCGCCGAGGAGTCCGAGCGCCTCATCCGGGGCTTCCTGTCCGGCGCCCTCTACGAGGCGGGGCTGTACTGCCGCGCCGACGACCGCGGCGACCCGGTCGTCCAGCTCGCGCCGCCGCTCATCTGCGGCCCGGCGGAGTTCGACGAGATCGAGTCCATCCTCCGCTCGGTGCTGACGGAGGCGTGGAGCCGTCTGTGAACGCGGGGCCGGTGCCCCCGGCCGGGGCCGGCGGGTCACCGCCCGACGCCCCGGGAGTCCCACCGTACCGATGACAGGAAAGGGAAGATCAATGAAGATCGGCGTCCCCAGCGAGGTCAAGAACCACGAATACCGCGTCGCGGCCACCCCGGCAGGGGTGCACGAGCTCGTCCGCCACGGTCACGAGGTCTACGTCCAGCGTGACGCGGGCCTCGGCTCGCACCTGTCCGACGAGGAGTACCTCGGCGCCGGGGCCAAGATCCTCGACTCCGCCGACGAGGTGTGGGGTCAGGCCGAGATGATCCTCAAGGTGAAGGAGCCCATCGCGGAGGAGTACCACCGCATGCGCCCCGGCCAGGTGCTCTTCACCTACCTGCACCTCGCCGCCGGTCGCGAGTGCACCGCCGCCCTGTTGGAGCGGCAGGTCACCGCCATCGCGTACGAGACCGTCCAGGTCGGCAACACCCTGCCGCTGCTCGCGCCGATGTCGGAGGTCGCGGGCCGGCTGGCCCCGCAGGTCGGCGCGTACAACCTGATGCGCTTCAACGGCGGGCGCGGGGTGCTGCCCGGCGGCGTGCCCGGGGTGGCCCCCGCCAAGGTGGTCGTCATCGGGGCCGGCGTGTCCGGGCTCAACGCCGCCCAGATCGCGGTGGGCATGGGCGCGGACGTCACCGTCCTGGACCTCAACGTGGACCGCCTGCGCTTCATCGACGCGATCTACCAGGGCCGGATGAAGACCCTCGTCTCGACCTCGTACGCGATCGAGAGGGAGGTCCTGGAGGCCGACCTGGTCATCGGCGCGGTGCTGATCCCCGGCGCCAAGGCCCCGACGCTGGTCTCCAACGAGCTGGTCTCCCGGATGAAGAAGGGCTCGGTGCTCGTCGACATCGCGATCGACCAGGGCGGCTGCTTCGAGGACTCCCGGCCGACCACGCACGCCGAGCCGACCTACCGGGTGCACGACTCGATCTTCTACTGCGTGGCCAACATGCCCGGATCGGTGGCCCACACCTCCACCTACGCGCTGACCAACGCCACGCTGCCCTACGCGGTCAAGCTGGCCGACCTCGGCTGGAGGTCCGCGCTCCAGCGGGACGCCTCCCTCGCCCCGGGCCTCAACACCCACGCCGGGCGGCTCACCAACGAGCAGGTCGGCCTCTCCCTCGGCCTGCCGCACGTGCCGGTCTCCGAGGCCCTCGCCGCCTGACGTCCCCGCCGGGCCGTACGACCCGCTGCCGTACGGCGCAGGTCGTCCCGTCCCCGCCCGCGTGATCGGCCCCACGGCCCGGTCACGTGGGCAGGGCCGTGCGCAGCGCGCGGGCGGTGACCAGGACGTGCTCGATCTCCACCGGGGTCGGCCAGGGCGCCCCGCCGGGACGCAGCAGCGTGGCCCGTACGGACGCCAGGTGCTCGACGGCGCCCCGCGGCAGCCCGCTCCGCTCGGTCAGCCAGGTCGTGACGTCGGTGTGGTCGCGCAGCGGCCGGGTGACGAGATCCCAGGTGCCGAGCACCTCGGTCAGGTCGGAGACCCTCAGCGGGGTGCCGCCCCGGCGGGCGACGGCGGCCGCGGCCAGCTCGGCCCGGGCGACCAGCTCGGGCTCGGTGGCCCGGTCCCACAGCGGGGACGGCGGATCGCGCAGCCAGCGCTCGGCCTCGCGGGCGAAACCCGCGGCCGACAGCAGCGCGGCCAGCTCCACCGCGGCCCGGTGGTGACCGGCCTGTGCCGCCTGGCGGAACCAGTGCTGCCCGCCCTGGAGATCGCTGTGCTCGGCGATGAGGAGCAGACCGAAATTGAAGGCCGCCTCGGGATCGCCACCCGCCGCAGCCCGGCTGAACCAGTGGCTGGCCCCCTGCGCGTCGCTCATCTCCACGCACACGAACCCGGCCGTCCGCTGGTCGTCGATCCGGCCGGTGCAGGCCGCGCGCTCGAACCAGGCGCGGGCGGTGCGCAGGTCCCCCAGGGAGAGCGCGATCCCGCCGAGCTGGGACGCGGCGCCGGGATGCTCGTTCCTGGCGGCCAGCCGGAAGAACGCCTCCGCCCCCTCCGGATCCCGGTTGGCCTGCAGGAACAGCCCCAGATGGTAGGCCGCGTCGGCGTGACCGCCCCGGGCGGCCAGCTCCCACCAGCGCAGCGTCTCGTCCTCCTCCCCGGACGCGTAGGCGAGGAACCCCAGGTCGTGGGCGGAGGCGAGGTCTCCGTCCATCGCCGCCCTGCGGTGCCACTCCCCGGCGGCCTCGGCCTCCCCGCAGTCCTCGCAGAGCAGCGCGAGCCGCCGGGCGGCCCCCCGCGAGCCCGCCCTGGCCGCGGTCTCGAACCAGCGGCGGGCGGCCGGGACGTCACCGTGCTGGTCGAGCAGGAGCGTGGCCAGGTTCACCGCGGCCTCGACGTCACCGGCCTTCGCCGCCAGCTCGTACCACCTGGCGGCGTCCCCGGGGCTGCCGTGCTTCTCGTGCCAGACGCCGAGGTTGTAGGCGCTGTCGAGGTTGCCCGCGGCGGCGGCGCGCTCCCACCAGTGCCGGGCCGCCGACCGGTCGCCCCGCTGCGCGAAGTGACGGCCGAGCAGGTGGGCGGCCTGCACGTCACCGCCGTGCGCGGCGAGCAGCAGCCCGGTCTCGCCGTCGGCGTCGTTCTCGTGCGCGGGCATGCGGGGAGTGGGCACCAGCCCCGCGGTCGTCTCCGGGTCGTCGGGCCCCCATTCCATGTCACCCTCCTCGCTGACGGCACGCGGCCGACAGATCACAGGGTGACACGTAACCGATCGGTGACGGAAGGTAATCATGCACATCGGGCCCGCGCCGTTCCCGATTCCGGACCCGCGGCCGTCCGTCCGCTCCCGGAGGAGCGCCCGACCGCTCCTGGACGAGCGGACGGGCCGAGCGGACGGACGGACGGCCGCCCGGATGACCGGCCGCCCGGGATCTCGGTCAGGCGCCGCTGCGGAGCACCGACACGCGCTCCAGGTACTCGTCGCCGCTCATCTCGCCGCGGGCGTACCGCTCGGCGACGATCTGCTCGGCCGCCGCGGTCGGGCTCTGCGGGGGAGCCGCCGGGGGCGTGCGGCGCGCGGCCCACGGCCCCCGGCCCGCACGGCGGGCCCGGAACGCCAGCGTCGCCACCACGATCCAGAACACGATCCAGAAGGCCGGGAACACCGGCCACCACGGTCCGGGCCCGCCGTGCGGGACCATTGACGGGACCATCGAGAGGACGTCCATGTCCTCACCTCCTTCGACACGTCAAGCCTCCCGCCGGGGGCCTCGCCGCGAATCGCCCCGCGGTCCCGTCCCGCCCTACCGCGGGCGGTGTACGACGCGGCCCACCGGGCGCGGCCGGGGGGAGCGTCAGGCCCAGCCGGGGCGGACCAGGCCGGACTCGTAGGCGATGACGACGAGCTGGGCGCGGTCGCGGGCGTGGAGCTTCATCATGGCCCGGCTCACATGGGTCTTGGCGGTGGCGGGGCTCATGAACAGCGCGCCGGCGATCTCGTCGTTGGTCATGCCGGTGCCGACCAGGGCGAGGACCTCGCGCTCCCGCTCGGTGAGCGAGCCGAGCTCGCGGGTGCGCCGGGGCTCCTTGGCGCGGCTGGCGTACTCGGCGATCAGGCGCCGGGTCACGCCCGGGGAGAGCAGGGCGTCGCCCGCGGCCACCACCCGCACGGCCTGGATGAGCTCGGCCGGTTCGGTGTCCTTGACCAGGAAGCCGCTGGCGCCGTTGCGCAGGGCCTCGAAGACGTACTCGTCCAGCTCGAAGGTGGTCAGGATGATGATCTTCGGGCCGGGGGGCATCTCGCGGGTGGCGGTCAGCCCGTCCATGCCGGGCATCCGGATGTCCATCAGGATCACGTCGGGCCGCTGCTCGGCGGCCAGCCGGAGGGCCTGGGCACCGTCCCCGGCCTCGCCCACCACGGTCATGCCGGGCTGGGCGTCGAGCAGGGCGCGGAACCCGGCCCTGACGAGCGCCTGGTCGTCGGCGAGAACGATCTTGATCATCGGGGTGCCTCCGGGATCGGTCGTGGTGCCTCCGGGAGCGGCCGGGACGCTTCCGGGAGCGGGAGCCGGGCCTCGACGCGGAAGCCCCGGCCGTGGCGGGTGGCGGTCAGCGTCCCCCCGAGGGCCGAGGCCCGCTCCCGCATGCCCGGGATGCCGTTCCCGCCCCCCAGGCCCTCCGCGTGGGCCTCGCCGCCCTCGGTGCCCGAGTCGGTCACCCGGACGGTCAGCGTGCGCGGCCCGTAGTCGAGCACGAGCCTGACCGACGCCCCCGGGGCGTGCCGGGCGACGTTGGTCAGGGCCTCCTGCGCGATGCGGTACCCGGCCCGGTCGACCTCGGCGGGCAGCGGCCTGACCTCGCCGGTGACCTCCCGCTCCACCGGCAGCCCGGTGCGGCCGACGAGGTCGTCGAGCAGGCCGAGCCCGGCGGTGGGGGAGCGCGGGGCGTCGTCGCGGAGCACGCTGAGCACCGAGCGCATCTCGGTCAGCACGTCCTTGGACGCCTGCTTGATCGTGGTGAGCGCGGTCCGGGCCTGTTCGGGATGCTCGTCGATGAGGTGCAGGGCGGTGGAGGCCTGCACGTGGATGAGGGAGATGTTGTGCGCGAGCACGTCGTGCAGCTCCTGGGCCATGGTCAGCCGCTCCTCGCTGGCCTGCCGCCGCGACTCCTCCTCCTCGGTCCTGGCGCGCTCGGCCCGCCGCTCCCTGCGGGTCCGGGAGAACTCCGCGACCACCAGCACCAGGCCCATCAGCGCGGCCACCGTGAGGAGGTGGAACCAGTCGCGGGTGGGGACCGGGGCGAACCAGACCGTGTAGACCACGACGAAGCCGTAGGCCGCGGCCCAGACCGGCCAGGCCACCCGCCGGTGACCGGCGGCCACGGCGTGGTGGAAGGCGATCACCGGGCTGAGGAAGACCGGGCCGTAGGAGTAGCCCAGGGCCATGAAGAGCGCGGTCGAGTCCACCGCGACGAGCATGCCGAACACCGGGTGACGATGGCGTACCACGAGGGCGAGGGGGCCGGTCAGCAGTAGCGCGCAGCCCAGCGGGTCGAGCGGGGTGCGGAGCAGCCCCGGGTCGTGGATCTGCCAGCGCTGCGCGGCGAGCGTGCCCACGCCCTGGAAGAACCCCGCGACGAGGGGCAGCAGCAGGTCCGCCGGACGGGGTTTGGCGTGCACGCTCAGCACTGTACGGACGTTCCCCCGCGGCCGCGTCCACCCGGTGGGGCAGAAGGTGGTACTTCGTCCGGGGTAGGGAAGGGGGCTGACAAGGCTCGGAGACTGGGCCAAGCTGTCTGCGGGAGGTCATCAATGATCAATCGTCGTGTCGCCGTCCCCCTGGCGGGGATCCTCGCGGGAAGTTCCGTCCTGCTCGTCAACCCCGCGGCGGCGTCCTCGCAGGCGCTCTCGGCGCCACCCCAGGCGCCCCCGGGAACGCTCGCACCGGCGTCGCAGACGCCGCCGCAACCACCCCGCGCGGAGAAGAAGCCCGTCGCCGAGGGGTACGGGGGCGCGGTCTCGACCGTCGACCTCGACGCGAGCAAGGCCGCGCTGGAGGTGCTGCGCCGGGGCGGCAACGCCGTCGACGCCGCGGTCGCCGCCGCGGCCACGCTGGGCGTGACCGAGCCCTACTCGGCCGGGCTGGCCGGGGGCGGGTTCATCGTCTACTACGACGCGCGCCGCAAGAAGGTCCACACGATCGACGGCCGGGAGACCGCGCCGAAGGCGATGACCTCCACGTCCCTGGAGGGCATCCCGTTCGAGGAGGCCGTCACCAGCGGCCTGTCGGCCGGGGTCCCCGGCAGCGTGGCCCAGTGGGAGCTGGCGCTGCGCAGGTTCGGCACGCTCTCGCTGCGCCAGGCCCTGCGGCCCGCGATCGAGGTCGCCTCCAAGGGGTTCACGGTCGACAAGACCTTCCACGACCAGACCGCGGCCAACGCGGCCCGGTTCAAGGACTTCACCTCCACCGCCAGGCTCTACCTGCCCGGGGGCGCCCCGCCGGCGGTCGGCTCCACCTTCCGCAACCCCGAGCTGGCCGAGACCTACCGCACGCTCGGCAGGCGCGGGGGCGACTGGCTCTACCGCGGCCCCCTCGGCGCCGAGATCGTGGCCACCGTCAAGAAGCCGCCGGTCACACCGGGCTCCACCCGCAACGTGCGCCCCGGGCTGATGGAGACGTCCGACCTGAGGGCCTACCGCGCGCTGGAGCGGCCGCCCACGAAGATGACGTACAAGGGCATGGACGTGTACGGCATGGAGCCGCCGTCCTCGGGGGGCACGACGGTCGGGGAGGCGCTGAACATCCTGGAGGCGCTGCCCGAGGTCGGCCAGCACGAGTACCTGGAGGCCTCCCGGCTCGCGTTCGCCGACCGCGGGAAGTACGTGGGCGACATCCCGGGCGTCCCGGTCAGGGAACTGCTCTCCGACGGGTTCGCCAAGGAGCGCGCCTGCCTGATCGGCGAGCGGGCGATGCCGCACCCGGCCGCCCCGGGCACCCCCGACGGGACGTACGGGCCGTGCCCGGCCACGCCGTCGGCCCAGACGACCGAGGCCGCTCCCGAGGGTCCCGAGACCACCCACCTGGTGGTCACCGACCGCTGGGGCAACGTGGTCGCCTACAACATCACCATCGAGTCGACCGGCGGCAACGGCATCGTCGTCCCCGGCCGGGGCTTCCTGCTCAACAACGAGATGACCGACTTCACCTTCGGCCCGGCCCCGGGTGACCCGAACCTGCCCGGACCGGGCAAGCGGCCCCGTTCCTCGATGGCGCCGACCATCGTGCTGTCCGACGGGAAGCCGCTGCTCGCGCTGGGCTCGCCCGGCGGTTCCACGATCATCACCACCGTGCTGCAGATCCTGGTCAACCGCTGGGACCTGGGCATGTCGCTGCCCGAGGCGCTGGCCGCTCCGCGTGCCACGCAGCGCAACACCGCGCAGACCCAGGCCGAGCAGGCCTACCTCGACCGCTACGGCGCCGAGCTGACCGGGCGGGGGCACAGCTTGGTGCTGAACCCCGAGATCGGCGCGGCCACGGCGGTCGAGTTCCTGTCGCGCGGCAGGCTCCAGGCGGTCGCCGAGCCGACCCGGCGCGGCGGCGGCAGCGCCCTGGTGGTCAGCGAGCGCAGGTAACCGCGGCCGTGCTGGCTCCCGGGCCGGGAACACCCCGGCCCGGGAGCCCGTGCACGCCGCCGGGACCGGGGACGCGCGCCGCGGGTCAGGGGACGAGGTCGAAGGCCGCGGGCCTCGGCCTCCGGGTGCGCGCCCAGTACTCGAAGGTGAAGCCCGGCCAGAGGGTCCTGTTGACGCCGTGCTCGTCGAGGTACCAGCTGCGGCAGCCGCCCTCGCTCCAGACCAGCCGGTCCAGGCGCGCGCGAAGGCGGTCGTTGTAGGCGCGCTGCGCCTCGGGCCGGACGTCCAGCGCCCTGGCCTTCGTCCTCGACAGCAGGCGCAGGCAGTCCAGGACGTACCGGACCTGGGCCTCGATCATGAAGACGACCGAGTTGTGGCCCAGGCCGGTGTTGGGGCCGAGCAGGAAGAACAGGTTGGGGAAGCCCGTCGTGGTGATGCCGTGGTACGCCTCCACGCCGTCCTGCCAGGCGTCCTGGATCTTCCTGCCGTTCCTGCCGACGATCCGCTGCCCGCCCAGGGCGTCGGTGACCTTGAAACCGGTGCCGTACACGATCACGTCGACCTCGGTCTCCCGGCCGGTGGCGTCGACGATCGAGTTCTCCCGGATCTCCCGCACCCCATCGGTGATCACCTCGACGTTCTCCCTCGTCAGCGCCGGATAGTAGTCGTTGGAGATCAGGATGCGCTTGCAGCCGATCGTGTAGTCCGGGGTCAGCCGGGCGCGCAGCTCCGGGTCGGGCACCTGGGCGGCCAGGTGCCGCCGGGCCGAGGTCTCGTGGACCCTCATCAGGCGCGGGTCCACGGCGAAGCCCAGCGCCCGGGTCTCCAGCGCCCAGTAGATCGAGGCGCGCAGCGCGCGGGCCGCGCCGGGCAGGGCGAGGAACCGCTTCGCCCGCGGGGAGAAGGGGAAGTCCGGCTTGGGCTGGATCCAGGGCGGCGTGCGCTGGAAGAGGTGCAGGCGGGAGACGCGCGGGGCGATCTCGGGGACGAACTGGACCGTCGAGGCCCCGGTGCCGATGACGGCGACCCGCCTGCCGGTCAGGTCCACCGAGTGGTCCCAGCGGGCCGAGTGGAAGGACGGGCCGGAGAAGGTCTCGCGGCCGGGGATCGCGGGCAGCGACGGCACGTGCAGCGCGCCCGTCGCCGAGACCACGGCGTTGGTGGTGAGGCTCTCGCCGCCGGAGAGGCTCACCCGCCAGTCACGCGCCGCGTCGTCGTACTCCAGCCCGACGACCTCGCGGCCGAACCGCAGGTGCGGTCCCAGGCCGTACCTGTCGGCGCAGGCCCGCAGGTAGTCCTGGATCTCGGCCTGCGGGGAGAACATCCGCGACCAGCCGGGGTTGAGCTCGTAGGAGAAGGAGTACATGTGCGAGGGGACGTCGCAGGCGCAGCCGGGGTAGGTGTTGTCCCGCCAGGTCCCGCCGAGCTCGGCGGCCTTCTCCAGGATGACGAAGTCGTGGTACCCGGCCTCCTTGAGCTTGATCGCCATGCCCAGCCCGGCGAAACCGGAACCGATGATCGTGATCCCGGGACGCGCGTTCATACGGTCTCCTCGCTGGCCGTTTCCGGTGACGACCTCTCCGGCGTGCTCCTGGTCCGGTCGCGGCGATGGGAGCGTTCCGTGCCTCGTGCTATTGGATTCAAGATCCAATGTAATGAGCGGGCCGTGCCGCCGTCCATAGCGGGGCGAGGGTGAGCCGCGTCACACCGACCGGTCGGTATGGGACGCGACCGGGGAGGACGCGGGGATTCGCGAGGGTACGGGCTTCTTCGAGGGACGCGGGGTCCGGGGAGCACGGGGCCGGGAAACGCGAGGTCCCGGAAACGCGGAGTCCGGGAAGCCGGGAACCCGGGAAACGCGGGATCTGGTGAACGCGGGGTCCGGGAAGCAGGGAACGCGAGGTCCGGAGAACGCGGGGTCCCGGAGGTGCGAGGCCCGGGAACGCGAAAAGCGCCGAGGGCGGAGGCCATCGGCGCCGAAGGGGCCCGCGGGCCCCTGAACGTCCTCGCGAACGTCCCCCGGGGAGCGCCGGGAGCCCTCGGAAGACCCCTGGGGGCGTGGAGGGGCCCTCGCGGTCCTCGGGAGGTCGCCGGAGGATCAGAGCATCAGGTACGCGACCACGGCGACGACGACCAGCACCGCGACCACCACTGCCGCCGTGATCGGCAGGGTGAGCGACCGCTTCTCGGGGGCGGCCTCCGGGTCCTTGCGCTGGGCGAACGCGCGGAACGCCTGGGTGTTGCCCGCGGGGTCAATCTGCTGAGGATCTGACATGGGGATGACTTTAGCGACACGGGACGCCTCCCCAACACTGATTTGTGGCACTTTCGTGAAAGCCCGCATCGAGTGCCGGATGTCGGGGAGCCCAGGCCGGAGGCGGAGCGTACCGGTACCGGATCGGGGTGGGTGCTGGGGACGGGACCGCCGACCGGGACGGATAGCGTGGTGTCATGCTCCGGATCCTGTTCTCCGCCCGAGTGGTGGCGCTTCACCTGCTCGCGATCGGAGCGCTCGTCACGTGCGGGCTGCTGGGCAGGTGGCAGCTCGGTGTCTTCGAGGACTCCGGCAGGCCCCGGTCGACGCTCGACCCCGCCCCGGTGGCGGTCGCCTCGCTCACCACGCCCGGACGGCACATGACGGCCGACATGATCGGCCGCCGGGTGACCGCGGAGGGCACCTTCGACCCCTCCAGGCAGCTCCTGGTGGCCGGACGCGAAGGCGGCCTGTGGGTGCTCACCGCGCTCGACCTCGGCGACGGCACGACCGTTCCGATCGTGCGCGGCAGGGTGGCCACGGCCCAGGACCCGGCGACCGCGGTGCCCGAGGGCAGGGTGACCGTCAGCGGGAGGCTGCAGCCGTCGGAGGACACCGAGAGCGTGCAGCGCCGACCCCGGCAACTGCCGCCGGGACAGGTGATGACCGTCTCGTCGGCCGAACTGATCAACCTGTGGCGGGGGGCGAAGCTGCGCAACGGGTTCGTGGTGGCCGCCTCCCAGTCGCCCGCCCCCGCGGTCGCCCTTCAGCCGGTGAGCATCTCCCCGCCGACCGAGCCCGGCGGGCTGACCTGGCGCAACCTCGCCTACGCCGCCCAGTGGTGGATCTTCGGGCTGTTCGCGGTCTTCATGTGGTGGCACTTCGTGCGCGACGCGCTCCGCGGCCGGACGGAGGGGACCGGCGCGACGGTCCCGGCGGGTGCCGTGCCCCCGAGGGACGCGACGGCCCCGACGGGCGCCACGACCGCGACGACGGACGCCACCGGCACGCCCGCGGAGACCGCGCCGCGGACCCGTGCCGCGCCGTGAACCGGAACCATCGGGACCGGACGACGTCGTGCCCCCCGCCCTCACCGTCCCGTTCCCGCACCGCCCCCGTTCTCGCACCGCCCCCGTTCCCGCACCGTCCCGTTCCCGCACCACCCCGTGAACCGCGAACTTCAAGACCGAGGTAACCGACCGTGGAATCCGCTCTCAAGCCCTTCCGTGTCCTGGCGTACATCGTCGGCGTGATGTTGCTCGTCCTGGTCACCTGCATCGTGCTCAGGTACGGCTTCGGCATCGAGGAGCCCTCGAAGATCGTCTCTCCGATCCACGGCTTCCTCTACATGCTCTATCTCGTGGCCACGATGAACCTGGGCATGAAGGCCCGGTGGACCTGGCCCTACATCCTCGGCGTGATGCTCGCGGGCACCGTGCCGCTGCTGTCGTTCGTGTTCGAGCGCAAGGTCACCCGCCGGGTGGAGGCGGAGCTCGCCACCCCCGCCGCCTGACCGGCCCCGGCCCGCCGGGACGCGGCCCGGTAGAGCCCCGGCCGGATAGGGCTCCGGCCCGGAAGACCCCGGCCCGGAAGACCCTGGCCCGGAGAGGACCGGGCCCGGAGAGGGCCGGGCCGGTCAGGCCGCGGGGATCGGGTGGCGAGGGTGGGCGCCGGCCCCGGCAGGGCCGACGCCCGGCCGGGCATGCCTCCGGCGCCGCCTCAGCGGCCGAGACCGCGGCGGCGGGAGCGCTTGAGCCGCGCGCGCTGGGACGGGTCGAGCATCAGGTAGCCGACGACCGGGGCGGCGACGACGCCCAGGAGGATCAGCATCGTCACGAAACTCGGCAGGAACAGCCACGACAGGAACACCACTGCTCCGGCGCCGATCGCGTACTTCTGGACGGGCGACATCCTCAACATCCTCCGAACGCGGGGCGGGCGCCCCGTCTGTAGTTCATTGTGCGTCGCCGGTTCAACGTATGGACCCGTCCCGGTGGTTCCGACCGAGATATATCGTGATCGCCGCCATCCCGCCGGGAACCGGATGTTCACCGCGCCCGTTGGAGGGGCACGATTCCCGCCGCGTCCACCGGAGCCCGGAAACGCCGGTGACACCGGCGATGCGGGCGGACGGGCACGACCGTGCCCACCGGGAACGGGCGCCCGTACGGACGGCGGCAGGGTGGAAGGGCGGGGTGTGAGCGGCGCTGAGCGGGAGCCGAGGCGGACCGAGCTCGGTGCGATCGGGCAGGCACTGGCGATCCTGGCGGACCGGTGGGTGCTGCTGATCCTGCAGCGGGCGTTCCTGCTGCGGATCAGGACCTTCGCCGGCTGGCGCGACGCGCTGGGCATCTCCGAGTCGGTCCTCGCCGCCCGCCTCAGGGAACTGGTCGGCCACGGCGTCTTCGAGCTGTCGGCCTACCGCGACGGCCGCACCCGCCACGAGTACCGGCTGACGGAGCGCGGGCTGCGGTTGTGGACGCTGCTGATGGCCATCCAGGTGTGGGAACGCGACTGGGTCGCCCCGGGAGGGCTCCCGCCGCTGCTGCACGAGCGGTGCGGCCGGGACGCCGAGCCCTATCTCGGCTGCGGGACCTGCCTGAGGCCGATGAGCGCCCGCGACACCCGGACCGAGAACGGCTCACCGGTCGCGACCGCCCTGACCGGCCCGGCCCGTCGCGGGCGCGCCGTGTCCCGCGCGGCCGCCTCGCCCGAGGCGATCGGATCTCCCCGGCTGCACCGCCGTACGGTCCGCGCCGGTGCCCCCGCCGACCCGATCGGCTACCGTCCGGCGTCCATGGAGATCCTCGGCGACCGCTGGAGCAGCGGGGTTCTCGTGGGGGCCTTCCTCGGCGTCCGCCGCTTCGTCGACTTCCAGTCCGGTCTGGGCATCGCGCCGTCGGTGCTCACCGACCGGCTGCGCCGGTTCGTCGACCTCGACGTCTTCGGTTCCCGGCCGGACGGCTCCTACCGCCTCACCGACAAGGGGCTGGCCTTCTTCTCGGTCTTCGCCTTCCTGGTCGACTGGGCCCAGCGCGAGCTTCCCGTCCCGGCGGGCTCGGCGTTCTCCATCACCCACACGTTCTGCGGTACGGCCTCCCGCCCGGTCCTGCTCTGCCGGGCCTGCGGAGGGCCGCTCGAACGCCGCGCGGTCCGCTTCGTGCTCCCCGCAGACGGCGCTCCCTGCGGTGGCGCTCCCCGCCGATGATGCTCCCCGGCGGGGGCACTCCACGTCGGCGGCGCTTCCCAGAGCCGGCGGGCTCCACCGATGCCGATGGGGCTATCTCGCCCGGGCGAGCCTCTCCAGGACCCACCGGGTGGCCGTCGAGACGCCCTCGCGCGTGCTGTTGCCGGCGTCCTCGGCGGAACCGCGCTCGTACTGGACGCTGACCACGAGGTTGGCCGCCCGGAAGACCGTCGAGCTGTAGTAGGTGATCTTGTTGGTGCCCTCGACGGTGTAGGCCTCGGAGCCCGTTCCGGCCACCGGGGCGGCGGGCCTGGTGACCGTGAGCGGCAGGCCCACGGACGTCTTGGTCCGCGTGCGCTCCTGCTCGAGGAAGCGCGCGTAGAGCTCGCGGGCCTTCTCGTCGGAGGGCAGGCGGACGGCGAAGATCCGCAGGCTGTAGCGCAGGTTGCTCGGCTGCCTGGTGTCGGTGCTCCACCGGCACTCGTGGTCCCCCGACCTCCTGGGGGTGGTCTCCAGCTCCAGCGTGGCCGCCTGGTCGGCGGACAGGAGCGTGCAGGGGTCGGGCTCGCGGGTGAACGTCGTGGGCAGCGTGACCGGTGCGGCGGCGACCGGTGCCCGCTCGGCGGGACGGGGCCAGAGCCAGACGGCGAGGCCGCCGCCGACCAGCAGGACGGCCAGGGCGACGGCGGCGGCGAGGAGCGTCCTGCGCGACCCCGCGCCGATCCCGCCCGCCCGGCCGGGGCCGGACCGGTCAGGACCGGGAGCCGCTCCCGGGGCGATCCTCTCCAGCGTCAGCCGTACCGAGGTGGCGTCGAGGCGGTGGCCCGAGCCGGACGTCAGCAGCCCCTCCACCAGCGGGACCAGCGGGCCGGAACCCGTGGAGCCCAGCGGGCCGGTGGCCGGCGCGGCCAGGGGCGTCCCGTCCCCGATCACGGGTACCGGGCGTTCACCGGTCCCGGGCGTCCGTCCCTCGACGGCGGTGAACAGGGTGGCGCCGAGGTCGTGGAGCTCGTCACCGGTCGCGAGGGCGACGACACCGGTCAGCACCACCCGCCCGCTCCGGGTGAGCAGCACGGTGTCGGGGGTGGCGGCCAGGTGGACCCCCTGCTCGCGGGCGGCGGTCAGCGCGTCCAGCACCCGGAGCCCGACCTCGGCCGCCCGCTCGTCGGAGAGCGGGCCGTCGGCCCTGACGGTCTGCAGCAGCGAACGGCCCTCGACCGCCTCCATGACCAGCCAGAGCCGGTCATGGCCCGGGATCACGTCGTGCAGGGCGGTGACGCCCGGGTGCCGCAGACCCGCCGCGGCGCGGATCTGCGCGAGCAGCCCCTCCCGGTACGGCCCCGGTGGCGGCAGCCGCACCTCCGCGATCGTCACGTCGCGGCGGAGCAGCTCGTCACGCGAGCGCCAGCTCGTGCCCGCGTGGTCGCGGCGTTCCAGCAGGCGGTAACGTCCGGCCAGCAGGGTGGGGTCGGTCATCCGGTCCCCCGGGTATCGGTACCGGTGTCCGTGCCGTGCCGGGCACGGCCGGTGAGGGTGTCGGACCCGGCCAGGGCGGTGCGGGTGGTGCGGGGCGTGCCGTTCTCAGTCACGGCTGTTCAGCTCCTCGGAGACCAGACGCGCTATCCGCAGGGCCTGCCGCCGCAGCGGCGTACCGGCCCGCTTCCCGTCCTCGGAGAGGTCGACCTTGACGAGCAGGTTGCTCACCCGGAACCGGATGACGCAGGAGACCCGGTCCAGGCCGACGACGTCGTAGGTGAACGCCTCGGCCCCCATCCGGTCGATCCTCCTGAGCGGCCCGGTGGTGCCGAACGGGCCGCTGCCCTCGTCGGCGACGGTCCTGGCGCGTTCGGAGGCGAAGAACGCGTGGGCGGTCTCGGGGCCGCTCTTGCCGGGGACCGGGGTCTTGTGGCCGACCGCGACGCTCAGCCTGCGGTCGGGCGGGTCGTCCTGGGGGCCGTCCCAGACGCAGTAGGGTTCCTCGCCCCTCTGGGACTCCATCGGCGAGGACGACGCGCCCGGCACCACGGTCAGGGCCTGCGAGGTGGTCAGCAGCGAGCACGGTTCGGGAGCGGTGGCGAACCGTCCGACCTGCGCCGTCCGCGCTGCTCCGGTCGGCTGCGGCACCGTGGAGGCCCCGGGATCGTCCCTGGTCATCAGGACCACCCCGGTCGCCACCACCGCCACCGCGCCCACCGCGGCTCCGGCGATCAGGCCGGTACGGCGCCGCCCGGCCGGGACGGCGGCCCGGTCCGCGGGAGCCCCCGTCCCCTGCGGCGCCCCGGCCCCGTCCGCCACCCGCAGTTCCTGGCGCGGCACGGTCGCCGGGGCGAGCGGGCCCGCGGGCAGTCCCTGGGCGACCCGCCGCAGCGCGGCGCGCAACCCGGCCTCTCCCGGCCGGTGCCGGGGATCCTTGGCCAGGACGGCCAGCAGGACGGGGGCCAGCTCCCCGGCGCGGGAGGGGAAGGGCGTCTCCTGGGTGAGCACCGCCCCGAGGGTGGCGACCGGCGTGCCGCGCTGGAAGGGCCCCCGGCCCTCGACGGCCGCGTACAGGGTCGCGCCCAGGGACCACAGGTCGGCGGCGGGCCCGTCGCCCTGGCCGCGCAGCCGCTCGGGGGCGATGTAGCCGGGAGAGCCGACCAGTGCGTCCGGCGAGGTGAGCTGGACGTCGCCCTCGACGGTGGCGATGCCGAAGTCGGTCAGCAGCACCTCGCCGTCGTGGGAGAGCATGATGTTGGCCGGTTTCACGTCCCGGTGCATGATGCCCCGGCTGTGCGCGAGGGCCAGCGCGTCCAGGACGGCCAGGCCGATCGCGGCCACCCGGTGCGGCGGCAGCGGCCCGCCGGCCCGGATCGCCTGGTCCAGCGACCGTCCCCGGACCAGGTCCATCACGATCCACGGGCGGCCGTCCTGGGCGACGACGTCGTGGACGGCGACGATGGACGGGTGCCCCAGCCGGGCGGCGGCGCGGGCCTCGCGCATGGTGCGCTCGCGCGTCTCGGTGCGCTGCGCCTCGGGCAGCTTCGGGTCGAGCGTGACCTCCTTGATGGCCACCTCGCGGTGGAGCAGCTCGTCGCGGGCCCGCCACACCACGCCCATGCCGCCCGCGCCCAGCTTCTCCAGGGCCCGGTAGCGGCCGGCCAGCACGGGCAGCGGGCCGGCCGCCCGGCCGGCCAGCCCGTCAGTCATCGGTCTTCAGGGACTCGGTGAGCCACCGCGCCACCTTCAGCGCGCCCTGGCTGATGTGGCCGTCCGGATCCTCCTTGACGCCGCCCCGCTCGTAGTCGACCTCGGCGATCAGGTTGCTGACCCGGAAGATCACGGTCGTCTTGTACGAGCCGCCGTACAGGTTGATGGAGTTGGACGTGCTCGCGGTGAACGCCTCCTCGCCGATGCCGCTCAGGTCCTTGGGCGGGGCGGGTCTGGGGGTGGCCAGGAGGCCCCTGTCGAGCATGTCCTTCTTCCTGCCGGCCAGGTACTCCCTGGCCCGGGCGACCTCCTTCTGCGCGATCAGCCGGACCCGCAGGTCGTACTTCTCCACGTTGGGCTTGCGCCAGTCCTGCTGGTTGAGCCAGTCGCACGCGGAATGCTCGACCTCGGAGCTCCTGAAGCCGGGGACGACCTCGGCGGCCTGCTTCTCGTCGAGCAGGCTGCAGGCCCGGGGTGCCGTGGCGAAGCGGCCCTTGGCGCCCGGAGGCTCCGAGGGGAACGCGTCGTCGGCCGGGTTCGTGAGCACCGAGGTGAGCAGCACGCCGATGGCGACCGCCATGCCGAACAGCAGCGCCCCGGTCAGCGCCACCACGGGCTTGGGGACGAGCACCCCCGCCGTCCTCGTGGAGCGCTCGGTCGGCTCGTCCTCCGGCCTGCGGGGCGCACCGGTGGTGCCGCTCGCGCCGCTCACCTCGGCCCGGCCGTGCGCGGGGTGGGGCGGCGGCCCCGGCCGGAAGGGCGTGCCGGGCTGCGACGGGTCCTGCCGTCCGGGCTCCGGCAGGCCGGGTCCCCGGAGCGCCTCGTGCGGCCCCGACCCCTGTGGCCGTTCCCGGTCCTGCGGGCCGGGCGGGCCCTGCTGGGGCGGTCCGGCGTGCGAGGGACGCGGCGGTCCCTGGTGCGCGCCCGACGGCTCCCGCCAGGGGCCCTGCGCCCCCGACGGCGATCCCTGCCAGGGGCCCTGCTGTGCCGTCCGGGCCGGGGAGCCCGGGGGCAGCGCGAGCCAGGCGGCGGGCGTGTCCGGGCCTCCGGGAGGGTCCTGCCGGGTGGTGGACGCGTCCGGCGGTCCGGCCGGGTCCTGCCGGGGCGCGAGCGGGTCGTGGACGGGTGAGGGACCCGACGGGTGCCGGGACGCGGAGACGTCCCGGGAGGGGAACGGGGCCTGCCGGGGGTCCGGGACGTCCCGCAGGGTCAGGCCGGCCGTGATGTCGGACATCTGGTCGTTCAGGGTCTTTCTGAAGGGCGCGGTCACGTCCCCCTCGGCGGACGGGACGTCCCCGTGCTCCTCCCGCCCTCCCGGCCCGGCGGGTCCGGCCGTCTCCGGACTCCCGGAGCCAGGGGCGGCCGTCCCGGAGCCCGGGACGTTCCCCTGGGGGAAGACGGCCGTCTGCGGAAAGGCTCCCGCCTGGGGGAAGGCGGGCGACGATCCGGAGGAGAAGGGGGCCGGCGTGGCGGAGGGGCTGAGCACGTCGACACCGAAGCGGGGGGACGCGTCCGTACCGGAGGCTCCCGGGACGGGCGGGGGCACGTTCTGCGGGACCGGCGGGGGCGCGTCCGCGGGGGAGGGCGACCCGGGACGGTACCGGGAGACGTCGACCAGCGCGGCCCGCAGGGTGGCCGGGTCCGGTCGCTGGGAGGGTTCCCCGGCGAGCAGGCGGAACAGGACCGGGGCGATCGGCCCGGCGTTGTCCAGGGAGGCGCCGGGCGACGGCGGACGGCCCTCGACCGCGGTGTACAGGGTCGCGCCGAGCGACCACAGGTCGGCGGCCGGGCTGGTCACGCCCTCGGGGGAGGTGAAGAGCGAGGACGGCAGGGAGGGGGCGGCGAGCGTGATCTGGTCGTGCGGGCCGAGCAGCACCGAACTCGGCCGCACGTCACCGTGGAGCATGCCCTGCGTGTGCATGGACACGAGCCGGTCCAGCACGGCCAGGCCGACCACCGCGGTCTGCTGCGGGGACATCGGCCCGAACCGGGCGATCACCTGCTCCAGCGAGCTCTGCTCAAGCATCGGCGCGCCCTCGGCTCCGGCGACCCCCGGTCCCGGCGCGGAAGCCTGCCCACCGGCGTGCCTGCCCTGGGGTCGGGGGAGGTCTGGATGGTTCATTCGCCAGCTTTCTGCTTGTTCAACGCGTTCGCGATCCATGTCGCGGCGGTGTGGGCGCCGGCCTGGATCGCCGGTCCGTCCTTGCTGCCGTCGACCACGCTGTAGCCGACGTCGAGAACGAGGTTGTCCACGCGTACGACCACGTAGCTCTGCTCCAGTCTGCCGGTCTTCCGGTTCTCGTAGACGTCGTAGCCGAAGGACTCGTCCCCGACGGGCTTCACCGTCCTGGGCGCGGTGGAGCGGGAGGAGCGCAGGCCGGCCTGGATCTCCGGCCAGCTCCAGGCGTTCTCCCCGCTGGGGATGACACCGTTGCGCCGGTTCACGAACAGCTCGTGGGCCTGGCGGGGGCTCTTGCCCCACTGCTTGTCCCCGGACAGGCGCACCTCCAGCCCGGCCCCGGAGGTCGGCCACTGGCATCCCCCGTCGTTGGTGGGCTTGCCCTCCGCCGGAGCGGGCAGCAGCCGGCCGGCCATGGCCGCAGGGATGAGCGCGCAGACGTCCACCGGTGTGGCGAAGACTCCGGGACTCTCGCTGAGCCCGACCTTCTTCTCCCCGGCGGCCGTGGAGTCCGAGGCGAACAGGAACGTCACCCCGAAGGTGATCCCGACGACCGCCGCGACCGCAGCCACCTCGGCGGCGGCCCACAGCACCGCGCGCCTCCGGCTCCGCCCGTCCGGCGGTACGACGCCGCCGTGCGCGTACGACGGCGCGGGCGCGGGACGGTCCGGGACGTGCGGCAGGGCGACGGCCGTGCGCCCGGAGGCCAGCTCGGCCAGGGAACGGGCGACCGCGTCGAAGGACGGCCGGGCCTCGGGCACCGGGTCGAGCATGAGCATCAGCAGCGGGCCCAGCGGGCCCGCCCGCTCGGGCGGCCTGGGCGGTTCGGTGAGCACCCGGCCGATCGCCGCGATCGGGCTCTCCGCCGGGTGCGGGGGCGTCCCCTCGACGGCGAAGTAGAGGGTGGCGCCGAGGGACCACAGGTCGGAGGCCGGGCCGCCGCGCTCGCCGCGGAGCCGTTCGGGCGCGATGTAGTTGGGCGAGCCGACCAGGTGGTCGGTACGGCTGGAGGTGCCCTCGCCCTCGACCACCGCGACGCCGAAGTCGGTGAGGACGGCCTTGCCCGTCCTGGTCAGGAAGACGTTGCCCGGCTTGACGTCACGATGGACCACCCCGGCGGCGTGGGCGGCACCCAGCGCGCTGACGATGCCGACCCCGATCCTGGCCACCTGGTGGACGGGGAGCGGGCTGCGGTCGCGGACGGTCTGCTCCAGCGACGCGCCCGAGAGCAGCTCCATGACGAGCCAGGGGCGATCCTGCTCGATGACCACGTCGTGGACGGTCACGATCGAGGGATGCTTGAGCCGGGCGGCGAGGTTGGCCTCGCGGAGCGCCGCGGCACAGACCTCCTGCCGCCCGGCGGCGTCGAGGCCGGGCGGGATCCGTACCTCCTTCACCGCCACGTCGCGGCCGAGCGTCTCGTCGGCGGCGAGCCAGACCGTGCCCGCCCCGCCCTCGCCGAGGGGGTTGAGCAGCCGGTAGCGGCCTGCCAGCACTTGAGTGTCGATCCTGCTCACCCCGTTCGCCATCCCATCGCGGACAGCAACATAGTCACTTAGTGGCACATGAACCAACGAACTGGGACTTCGCCGTCGTATTCGTTTCCGGCCCCTGCCCTCATGGGACAGGGGAATCCTCGCAAAGACCCGGAAGAGGCGACGAGGCGGCCACCGGATCCCGCGACCGGAGCGGGACGGCCCGGAGAACGGGGGGGCAGCCGCGGCCGGAGCGGGACGGCCGGGAGAACGGGGGGGCAGCCGCGGCCGGAGCGGGACGGCCCGGGGAACGGGGTCGGCCGCGGTCGGCCCAGGGCGGCCCGGGGAGGGGGAAGGATCAGCCGCGGTCCGCCGCCCACTTCTCGTGGGCGGTCCACAGGCGCCGCCACAGCGCGGCGCGTTCGGCCGGGGTGACGTCGGTCAGGGGGAGCGCGAAGACGTCGGCCAGCACCTCGAAGTAGTCGCGCTCGGTCTCCGCGGTGAGGCCGTGCTCCCGGTCGCCCACCCGGGTGAGGACGAGGCCGCGCAGGATGTCGGCGCCTCCGGCGTCGCGTCGTGCGACCGTGGCCACGCGGACGAACCCCGACTCCGGGGAGGTGGACAGGAACTCGTGCGTCCCGGCGAACTCCGGCATCCGCGCGGGTGCGGTACGGAAGTCCATGCCGGCGAAGGAACCGCGCGGGTCGTGGTCGAACCGCCATCCGCCGGGCTCCGCCTCCGAGGGACGCAGGCCGTAGGTGAAGGGCCCCTGCCGGTAGGTGCCCGCGACGAGCGGCAGGGGGGCGTGCAGCCCGTCGCCCATTCCCAGGTCGACCAGCCACTCGCCACCGGGATTCTGCGGATCGGGCAGACCGGACACCGTGAGCACCAGATGGTTGCCGGTCGCCCCCGCCTGGTCCTCGGGGCGGCGTCCCTGGACCCCGCCGACGTGCCTGGTCACCCGGTAGCCCAGTTCCCGAAGCACCCCGGAGAAGGCGCCGTTCAGGTGGTAGCAGTAACCGCCCCTGCCCCGGACGATCCGGGCCGCCGACTCCGCGGGATCCACCGTGGTGGAGCGTCCGAGCCAGATCTCCAGGCATTCGTACGGCACGCGTTCGGCGTGGGCCCGGTGGAGCAGGTGCAGTGACTCCACGCTCGGGGGGCCGTCCACCCGGGCGCCGATCCTGCGGAGGTATGCGGGAACATCGATCACCCTGACACGGTAGCTCCGCCCGCGGGCGGGTCCCCGTCGCGGTCCTCGTCCGGAACGGGCCGGGCCGGAGGGCCGGGCTGGAGGGCCGGGCGGAGGTCGCGGTCAGAAGACGGCGATGTCTCCGAGCGAGCTCCGCAGCAGGCAGTTGTTGCTGAAGGTCTGGGAGGACACGTAGAACCGGCCGTCCCAGATGCCGCCCGCCGATATCGTGACCGGGTCGTAGATCAACGGGCAGAACGCCTTCGTCGACGGCTTGATCTTCCCCACGTCGCCGTTCACGCGGATCAGGGCCGCACACGCGTTCTGTGACTTCGGGTGCGTTCCTCCCCTGATCGGCGTGCACTGCAGCACCACGACCCGGGTGGTCGGCGAGATGGTCGCTCCCTGGTTGATGGAGAGCACGACCGCCCGGCCCAGGACGAGGCCGGTGGACCCGCCCCGCCGCTCCGCCGGATCCGAGGGGCCCGACGGGCCCGCCGGACGCGAAGGCCCCGACGGGTCCGGCACCCGCGCCATGACCGGCGTCCCCGGCGACGGCCCGCCGTCCGGACCGGCGTTCGCGGGCGACACCCCGAGGGTGGCCATCCAGCCGGTGAGGGCTGCAAGGCAGACGATATGCCTCATGAATGGCCCCATCGTTATCATCCCCAGATCACATGAAGTTCGGTGTTCCCAGCCTGACCTGCCGTGATCCGGTCACCAAGCGACGGTTTTCAGGCATCGGTCAAGATTTTCACCGGTCGGTAAAATCCGTCACGACCGGCACGGGGGGTGTCCGGGCATGGCGGCGCCGACGGCCGGGCCGTGCGCGAAACCTTCACAATTCCCCCCAGGTCTTCTGCACCGCCGCGGTCTACGCTGCCGAGCATGGCAACCCCTCAGCAACGACGCGTCCTCGTGGTCGAGGACGACGAGACGATCGCGCGGGCCGTACGTCACCGGCTGGCCGCCGAGGGCTTCGACGTGCAGATCGCCGGGGACGGGGAGGCGGCGCTGGCCGCCTACGCGAGGACCGGGCCCGACGTGGTGGTGCTGGACCGCCTGCTGCCCGGTCTCGACGGCCTGGAGGTGTGCCGGCGGATGCAGGCGGCCAGGCCGGTGCCGGTGCTCATGCTCACCGCGCTGGGGGAGGAGACCGACCTGCTCGTGGGGCTCGGGGTCGGGGCCGACGACTACATGGCCAAACCGTTCAGCATGCGCGAGCTGGTCGCCCGGGTGCACGCCCTGCTGCGCCGGGTCGAGCGGGCCTCACAGCTCGCCGTGGACGACACGGTCATCCGCGTCGCCGACGTCGAGATCGACACCGCCGAGCGCCGGGTCTACGTGCGGGGCACCGAGGCCCAGCTGACCAGGACCGAGTTCGACCTGCTCTGCCGCATGGCCGAACGCCCCGGGCAGGTCTTCGAGAGGGAACGCCTGCTGACCGACATCTGGGGCTTCTCCGAGGCCGCGGCCACCCGCACGGTCGACAGCCACGTCCGGGCCCTGCGCCGCAAGCTGGGGCCCGGCATCGTCCGTACCGTCCACGGTGTCGGCTACGCCCTCGTCAAGCCGTGACCGCGCGGCACGGGCCGGGCCGCGGGTGAGCGCCCGCGCGCTCCGACGGCGTCCCGAGCGCGGCCGATGGCGTCCAGAACGCGGCAGGCGGCGTCCCGCGGGCGGCCGACGGCGTCCGGAGCGCGGCAGGCGGCGTGGGCACGTCCGGCGTCCTGGGCCGGTGCCCGCGAACGGGCGAGAACCGATCGTCCCCGTCGTCACTCGAACCCATGTACACCCATCACTTCGACATCGGGATGCGCCGACCAGTGAGACCCCTCGACTTCCTCGGCCGGATCAAGGCGAAGCTCGGCATGGTGATCCTGCTGGCCGTGGTGGCGGCGTTCGTCGTCAACGAGGTCGGCATCAACGCCGGATACTCGCGCGACGTGCGCGTCGCGGTGGCCGCGGTGTTCGCGCTGATCATGGTGCAGCTGCTCGCGCGGGGAATGACCAAGCCGCTGCGCGAGATGGCCGCCGCCGCGCAGACCATCGCCAAGGGCCGGTACGGCCTGCGCGTCACCGCCACCTCCCGTGACGAGGTGGGCGAGCTGGCCCGCGCCTTCAACGCGATGGCCGCCGACCTGGGCGAGGTGGACCGGCAGCGCCGGGAGCTGGTGGCCAACGTCAGCCACGAGCTCCGCACGCCGATCACCGCGCTCCGGGCCGTACTGGAGAACGTGGTGGACGGGGTCTCCGATCCCGATCCCGTCACCCTGGGCACGGCGCTCGCGCAGACCGAGCGGCTCGGGCGGCTGGTCGCCCAGCTGCTGGACCTGTCGCGGCTGGAGTCCGGCGCCCGCCTGATCGAGCGCGAGGACGTCGAGCTGCGCCCGCTGTGCGAACAGGCCCTGCGCGAGGCCGTACTGGCCAGGGAGGGCGTCACGGCCCGCTGCGAGGTCCCCGAGGGGCTGAGCCTGCGCGCCGACCCCGACCTGCTCGCGCAGGTCCTCGCGAACCTGCTGGACAACGCGGTACGGCACAGTCCCGCCGGTGGGGTGGTGGTCCTGGCGGCGGCGGCCTCCGGGGACGGTGTCCGGCTGCGGGTGAGCGACCAGGGCCCCGGCATCGCGGCCGAGGACCGGACGCGGGCGTTCGAGCGCTTCTCGCGGCTGGACGCCGGACGGGCCGCCGACGACGGCGGCGCCGGGCTGGGTCTGGCCATCACCAAGGAGATCGTCGAGCTGCACGGCGGCTCCATTCGCGTCGAGGACGGTGTCGGCTGCCACGTGGTGACCGACCTCCCGGAAAGGATCGAGATGACCTCCCCGTCTTCCCCGGCCCAGGGCTCGCCCGCTCACGGCCCCGTCGGCACCGGGGTCTCGGCCCGGGTGCCCTCCACCGGGGAGCCTCCGGCCCGGGAGGCCCCGTCGCGCACCTCCCGCGCATTGGAGCCGACCGCCTCGGAGTCGCTCGTCGTGGAACCGTCCGTGCCGGAACCGGCCGCCCCGGAGTCGGCCGTCGTGGAGTCGCTCGTCGTGAAGTCGCCCGCCTCGGAGGCTGCCGTCGCGGAGGCGGGGGAGGGGAGGCCGGGGCAGGTGGCCGGGGGCGCCGGTCCCCTCGCGCCCGTTCTTCCGGGCCGGGGTCCCGCGGACGGCACGCCCCCGGGCGGACCTCCGGAGCCGGACGGCCCACCCGTTCCGTTCGGGTCGTCCGGGCTTCCCCAATCGTCCGGAACGGCCGGTTCCGCCGGATCCCGTGGCCCGGACGGACCGGCTACGTCCGGTGACCCGGGCACGGCGGGCTCATCGGGTTCGTCGGGCGGCTCCGGCTCCGGTTCCGGTGAGCCGGGCGGCCCTGGTGGCTCGGATGGGCCGAGTGGTTCGGGTGCCCCGGCTGCCCCGGCTGGTCCGGTTGGTCCGGTTGGTCCGGCTGGTCCGGGTGGTCCGGGTGGCCCGAGTGGCCCGAGTGGCCCGGACGGGTCCGGCGGTTCGGGAGGGGCGGACGAGGGGGACGAACCGGCTCGGCCGACGGCGTCCCCGGCGTCGCCGTCGCCGTCACCGTCGAGAGTCCCGCCGTACCCCCCGCAGCCGGTCCTGGTCCGGAGCGGGGACGCGCGTCCGCAACAGGTCGTGGTGCGGAACTGGGCGGGGGCGTTCCTCGGGGTCTTCCTCGGTGGTGTCGCGGGAGGGCTCTGCGCCATGGTCGTCGGTATCGCCATGTCGGGGATCGACTCGATGCTCGGGATGATGGCCGCCGCCGTCCTGTTCGTGGGCGGCGGGTTCGTCGGTACGGTCCTCGGCGCCACCACCTCCTTCAACGACCCCCTCGCCGTCCATGAGCGGCTTCCGGACAGGCACCAGGTCCAGGGGGCCGTGGCGGTGCCCGCCGTGGCGAGGCGGGTCCCGGCCGGGCAGGGCGCGACGGGGCCCGCGAGCGGGAGCACGGGCGCCACGGGCGCGGAAGCGGGGGCCGCGGGCAGGACGGGAGGCACGACCCCGGGAACCACGAGCCCCGGAACCACGAATCCCGGAACCACGACGCCCGGGACCCCGTACCCGAGGGGCACGAGCCAGGTGGGCACGAGCCAGGCGGGCGCGAACCCGGGGACCGCGGGCGTGACGGTCCCCGCCCGGACGCAGGCGGGGGCCCCGGGCGGGCGCGGGGCGGGAGGCTACGAGGCGCCGCCCATCCTGCCCCGGCCGGATCTGCCGGACACGCCCCGCTGGGTGCTCCCGGCGTCGGCCGCCGTCGGCCTGCTCGCCGCGGTCGCGGTGCCGTACAGCAGGGCCGGGCTGGGGCTCGTGCTGGTGGCCGTCGCCATGGGGGCGGCGGTGTTCCCCGCGGTGCGCCGACGGATCACCCCCTGGTCGGTGGCGCTGGCGGCGATCGCCTACGGCCTGGTCGTCACGGTGCTGTTCAGGGACGCGGACTGGCTGGTCGGCGTGGTGTCGCTGGCCGGGTTCCTGACGGCCGCGCTCGCCCTGTCGGGAGCCGGTCGCGGCTGGTTCGGGGTGCTCAGGGGCGGCGCGTCGGTGATCCTGGGACTGCTGCCGGTGCCGTGGTTCCTCGGTCCCCGGCTGAGGGCTCTCGCGGCCCGCGGGCGGGTGATGCCCCTGCTGGTCGGGGGCGGGCTGACCGTCGTGCTGCTGATGGTGTTCGGGGCGCTGTTCGCCTCGGCGGACGCGGTCTTCGCCGAGGCCGTCGAGCGGGTGCTGAGCGTGCAGGACTGGGCGGAGTCCATGCCGCTGCGGATCGTGCTGTTCGTGGTCTTCGCGGCCACGGTGGCCTCGGCGGTGCTGGTCGGCCTGCGGCCCGTGGCCGAGCCGCGCACGCCGGGTTTCAAGGTCGCGGCCGGCCGCATCCTGTGGGTGCTCCCGCTGACCGCGCTCAACCTGCTGTTCGCCACGTTCGTGGGGATGCAGCTGACCGTGCTGTTCGGCAGCACCCGATGGGTGGTCTCCGCCACCGGCCTGACCTACGCCGAGTACGCGCGCTCGGGGTTCTTCCAGCTCGTCGTGGTGAGCGTGTTCGTGCTGGCGATCGTGGCGGTCGCCTCGGGGGCGCTGGAGCTGAAGGGCTTCGACCGGTGGCTGATGGCCGGTCTGCTCGGGCTGCTGTGCGTGCTGACCCTGGTCGTCCTGGTCTCCGCGCTGCACCGCCTGGGCCTGTACGCCGACGCCTACGGCCTCTCCCGGCTGCGGGCCTCGGTGGCCGCGACGGTGTGGTGGCTGGGCGGGGTCTTCGCCCTGGTCCTCGCCGCGGGGGCGGCCCGGCTCGTCGGGCGCGGGCAGGCGTACTGGCTGCCCAGGACCCTCGTGGTGATGACCAGCGTCTCGCTGCTCGCGTTCGCGCTGTGGAACCCCGACCTGCGGGTCGCGGAGACCCAGATCGCCGTACGCGGCCCGGCCGGGGTGGACCTGGACTACCTGGGCGACCTCGGGGCGGAGGCGGTGCCCGCGCTGGACCGGCTGCCCGAACCGGCCCGCAGCTGCGTTCTGCGGGACGTCGTGGCCGCCAACGACCTGGCCGGGCCCGACCCCTGGAACGGCTGGAACCTGGCGCGGGGGCAGGCGAGGGAGCTGCTGGCGAGCAGACCGGTGCTCGAAGGCGTCGTGTGCCCGCAGACCGTCTCCCGGTCGGAGATCCCCTCCCAGTACTGACCGCCGCGCGGACGCGGCCCGTCCGAGAGGACGCGGCCCGTCCGACGGAACACGGCCCGTCCGACCGGACGCGCTCGGTGAAGGAGACGCGGCCCGTTCGGTTCGAGGAGACGCGGCCCGTTCGAAAGGACGCGGCCCCCGCCCGGGAGGCGGGGGCCGCGTCCGCGCGGGGGCGGGTGCGGGTCAGGGGACCCAGTGGTTGCCGGTCACGGTGATCATGACCTGGAGCTGGATGCTGGTCGAGTAGTAGTCGCTCGCGGTGAACGGGGTGTTGACCATCTTGGTCCACAGCGCGTCCAGCCACGCCTGGCTGCCCGGGTCGGTCATCGCCGCCACCGCGAACGGGGCGAAGTAGGCCGGCTCGCTGCCGCCGGAGATCTGGGTGCCGTTGAGCGAGTAGCCGATCGCGATGTTGTCCGGGTTCCCGCCGGTCTTGCCCTTGATCCAGGTGTTCAGCTTGCGCGCGGCCGCCAGCGACCTGGAATCACCGCTGGTCACCGCGTCGTTGCCGATCCGCCACGGGTCGCGGCAGGCGTTCCACCAGTACCGGCCGTCGTTGGCGTCCTCCAGCACCTGCCCGGGGGCGGGCCTGGGGGTGGTGTCGGTGTCGACCACGAAGTCCGCCAGCAGGCCGGTGTTCGGGGCGTGGGCGGCCTGCTGGGAGGCGATCAGGTTCTGGTGGTTGACGCGGACGGTGTCCCAGGTCGTGTCGCCGGTGGCCTTCCGGAACGCCCGGAAGTGGTCGATCATCCAGTCCGACGAGCGGCTGATCCAGTAGTACCGGTCGCCCGCGCTGCTCCAGTCGCCCAGCTTCATCAGCTTGGTGGTCGGGTTGACCTCACCGGCCTTGATGGCGTTGATGTGGTCGATCGCGAGCTTCCTGTAGTCGTACGTGCCCGAGCTGCCCCACTGCCGGTCGGCCAGGAGCAGGCCGTAGGCGACGTCGAGGTCGCCGTCGGTGGCCGAGTCGCCGCCGTTGACGCTCTGGCAGGCGGCGTTCTGCTCGGCGGCGAGCAGGCCGGGGGTGATCGACGACGGGTGGGCCAGCACGTACTTCACCAGGCCATCGAAGATCTTCTTCGCGTCGGGGTCGGCGCCGGCCATCGTGGCGGTGATCACCATGCCGTAGCCCTGCGCCTCGGCCACGTAGGGGTGGTCGGCGTCGGGGGAGATGATCTGATACCAGCCGTTGCCGCAGTTCTGCCTGACGAAGGCGGCCTTCCAGGCCCGGTAGTAGTCGATCACCTTCTGGTCGAGCGCGGCCACCGGGCCGCTCGGGCGCAGCGTCCCGGCCGCGTACGGGATCCTGTGGGAGCCGAACGGCACGGCCGGGCCGCCGGGGGGCGGGGTGACCGTCGGCGTCGGGGTGGCGCCGCCCCGGGTGCCGTAGACCTCCATCTCGTACAGCGAGTAGCCGTAGGGGGTCCCGCGGGACAGGCCGTACATCCGCACGTAACGGCCGGTGCCCGAGAGCGTCAGGTCGTCGGTGCCGCCGTTGCCGGTCGTGGTCGCGTAGACCTGCGTCCAGGCCGAGCCGTCGGGGGAGACCTCGATCCGGTACGAGGTGGCGTAGGCGGCCTCCCAGAGCAGCCTGACCCTGGAGACGGTGGCGGAGGCGCCCAGGTCGACGCGGAGCCACTCGGGGTCGTGGCCCTCGGCGGAGGCCCAGCGGGTGCCGGTGGAGCCGTCGAAGGCGGCGGCGGGGAGCAGCGTGCCGTCCTCGTTCGAGGACGAGGTGGCCGGGCGTCCCTGGGAGAGCAGGGAGTCGGCGGCGAAGCCGGGCGGGGCCACCAGGACGAAGATCGACGCGATCAGCGCCGAGGCCAGGGCCAGGATGAGGACGGTCGAGGGGTGTCGGAGACGCGGTCTCGCATGCACAGGGGGTGCCCTCTCTTCGATCATCTAGTTAGGAAAGGTTCCTAACTAGTGAAAGATGCCACCATTCCTACCATCCCTCGTCAAGCGGTGGAAGATCCGTGTTCCCGGGTGAGGCGGGTGCGACCGGCCCCGGGGACGGGCACGACCTGGCCCGCGGGCGGGGACGCACGGTCCGGGAGACGGGCGGGTAACGGGGCGTTCCGCTGTGCCGGGCACCCCGCGGATGATTGAATCCGGGCATGTCGTTCGACGTGTTGATCAGCGGTGGCCTGGTGCTGGACGGCACCGGGGCCCCTGCCCACCGGGCCGACGTCGGCGTCACCGGGGGCCGGATCGCCGCCGTGGGCCGCCTGGACGGCGCCGAGGCCGCGACCACGGTCGACGCCGCCGGACGCCACGTGATGCCCGGCCTGGTCGACTGCCACGTCCACGGCGACGCCCTCGTCCTCGACCCGGACGTGCAGCTCGCCGCGCTCCGGCAGGGGGTGACCACGTTCGTGCTCGGCCAGGACGGGCTCTCCTACGCGCCGTGCACCACCCAGGAGACCTTCGCCTACGTCACCCGGTACTTCGCCGCGATCAACGGTTCCCACCCGCTGGCCGACGGGCCGCTCGGCGTGGCGGAGCTGCTCGCGGGCTACGACCGGGCCACCGCGCTGAACACCGCCTACCTGCTGCCGCACGGCACGATCCGGCACGACGTGATGGGCGCGGCCGAACGCGCCGCCTCGGCCGGGGAGCTGACCGCCATGCTGGCCCGCGTCGAGCGCGGCCTGTCCGAGGGGGCCGTCGGGCTCTCCACCGGCCTGGAGTACGCCCCGGGCCGCTACGCCGACGCCGCCGAGATCGCCGCCCTGTGCGCCCCGCTGGACCACCTGCCGTACGTGACGCACATGCGCGGGTACGGCGCGTCGGCCCCGGAGGGGATGGCCGAGGTGGCCGACATCGCCCGGCGCTCGGGCGCGGCCGTGCACGTCTCGCACTACCACGGCCCGGCCGCCACGCTGCTGCCGCTGGTCGACGAGGCCCGGCTGCGCGGGCTGGACGTCACCTTCGACACCTACCCCTACCTGCGCGGCAGCACGATCCTGGCGATGGTCGCGCTGCCCGGGTGGGTCCCCGCCGCCGACACGGACCGCGCGCTGGAGATGCTCCAGACCCGGCCGGTCGAGTGGGACGAGACGCTCTGGCCCAGGATCACCTTCTCGCACGTGCCCGGCGCCGAGTGGGCCGAGGGGCTGACCCTGTCCGAGGCCGCCTCCGGGGCCGGGCTGGAGCCGGGGGAGTTCTGCCGCAGGATCCTGATCGACACCCGGCTGGAGGCCGGGTGCGTGGTGGCCCGTCCCGACGAGGGCGCGGGCGGCGAGGAGTCGGTCCGCGCGATCCTGCGCCACCCGGCCCACACCGGCGGCTCCGACGGCATCTACGTGGGTGGCCACCCGCACCCCCGCGCGTACGGGGCGTTCGCCCGGATGCTCGGCCACCACGTGCGCGAGACCGGCGACTGGACTTTGGAGCAGGCGGCCGTCCACCTCGCCTCGCACCCGGCCCGGCGCTTCGGCCTCGAGGGCCGCGGGCTCGTCCGTCCCGGCCAGGTCGCCGACCTGGTCGTCCTGGACGCCGGGGCGGTCGCCGACCTGGCCACCTACGCGGCCCCGCGCGCCCTGGCGGCGGGGGTCGGCGACGTCCTCGTCTCCGGGGTGCCGGTCCTGGCCGGAGGGCTGCTCACCGGAGCGACCCCGGGCAGGGCGCTGCGTCCCTGAGACGCGCCCGCGGCGGCGCCCGGCCGCCGATGAGACGTGCGTGAGACTCGTCCCCGAAGGGGGCGCCGTGAGGATAGGGTCCTCAGGGCGAACGAGGGGGACGTGATCTCCCATGCCCGGACATCGGCGGCCGATCGGCCACCGGGATCCCGGGGCGAGCACAGGGAGGGGCGGGGACGTGAAGGGGATCGTGGACCCCGGCAGGGCCGTGGGGACGTCGCTGTTCGGCGGGGCGTTCACCTTCCCCGTGATGGTGGCCCGGCGGAGCGCGCTGGAGCACAACATCGCCACCCTCGCCACCTTCACCCGCCAGTACGGGATGATCTTCGCCCCGCACGCCAAGACCACCATGTCGCCCGAGCTGATCGAGGCGCAGCTGGAGGCGGGCGCGTGGGGCATGACGGTCGCCACCCCCAGCCAGGCGCTCACCCTGCGCGAGTTCGGCGTCCCCAGGATCGTGCTGGCCAACCAGGTCTTCGACCCGGCCGGTCTCGACGCCCTGGCCGCAGAGCTCACCGCGGACGAGACGTTCGAGTTCCTGTGCTTCGTCGACTCGACGGCCGGGGTCGAGACGCTCTCCCGGCACGCCGGGACCAGGCCGTTCCGGGTGCTGGCCGAGCTGGGCCACCCGGGCGGGCGGGGCGGCAGCCGCACCCTGGAGCACCTGCTGGAGGTCGCCTCGGCGGCACAGGCGGCCGACGGGGTGGAGCTCGCGGGCGTCGCCGGGTACGAGGGCTCGCTGGGCTCGGCCGGGGAGGTCCGGGCCTACCTGCACCGGCTGCTGGAGGCGCTGGAGCACCTGCGGGTCCGCGACCCGATCCTGTCGGTGGGCGGCAGCCAGTGGTTCGACGTGATCGGCCGCGAGCTCGTCACCTGCCCGGCCAGGGTCATGCTGCGCAGCGGCGCCTACGTCTCCCACGACGACGGCTACTACCGCGAGCGCACCCCGTACACCCGGATGGACGGGGAGCTGCGCGCGGCGCTGGAGATCTGGGCGCACGTGCTGAGCGTTCCCGAACCCGGCCTGGCCGTGGTCGGGTTCGGCAAGCGGGACGCGCCCTTCGACGAGGGCCTGCCGATCCCGCGCGGGGCCGTCGCGGACGCGACCGTGCTCAAGGTCCAGGACCAGCACGCGGTCCTGCGGCTCGCGCCGGGCTCGCCGGTCAGGCCGGGCGACCTCGTGTCGTTCGGCATCTCCCACCCGTGCACCGCCTTCGACAAGTGGCGGGTCATGCCCGTGGTCGACGACGACCACGTCGTCGTCGGCCTGCTGAACACCTTTTTCTGATTCCCGATGTCCCGTCCTTCCCATCGTTGAGGAGTGTTGTGAGATGAGCGCCAAGCAGGAACTGCGGACCGACGAGGGAGCCGCGCCGGTGGGGGCCTATTCGCAGGGCCTGGTGGTCGGCGACTTCGTCTACACCTCGGGCATGGGGCCGCTGAGCCCCGAGACCGGCGAGGTCGTCGGCACCGACGTGGCCGAGCAGACCCACCAGGTGATGCGGAACCTCGGCGCCATCCTCGCCGCGCACGGGCTCGGCTTCGACGACGTGGTGAAGGCGACCGTGCACCTGCAGCACCTCAAGCGTGACTTCGCCGCCTACAACGAGGCGTACAAGTCCTACTTCACCCGCCCCTACCCGGTGCGCACGACCGTCGGCTCGGAGCTGATGGACATCCTCGTCGAGATCGACTTCGTGGCCCACCGGCCGCGCTAGGGTCCGATCGGTTCCAGGGAGGGCGACGGCTTGGACAGCTCGCTATACGTCTACGTCGAGGACGTACGCGGGGAGGGCATGGAGGCGGTCCTCGACCGGATCACCGGGTACGGGGTGCGGGGGGTGACCGTGGCCGCGGCCTACCACCGCGCCCGCGACGTCACCCCGCACGGCCGCGCCCGGGTGACGGTCCGCAGGGACGGCGCGCACTTCGTACCGCCGGCCGACCTGTTCGACGAGCTGCGGCTGGTCCCGCCGCTCCAGGACGGGGCCGCCGACGAGCCGCTGGCCGCGCTCCGCGAGGCCACCGCCGAGCGCGGGCTGGCGCTGCACGGCTGGACCGTCTTCCTGCAGAACACCACGCTCGGCCTGGCCGAACCCGACGTGACCGTGCGCAACTGCTTCGGCGACCGCGGCTCGCCCGCGGACCTGTGCCCCTCCCACCCGGACGTGCGCCTGTACGCGGTGGCGCTGGGCCGGGCCGTGGCCAGGCAGGGCGTCGACAGCGTGGTGGCCGAGGCGCTGCACTTCGGCACCTTCGGCCACGGCTACCACCACGAGCGCAGCTTCGTCCCGCTCGGGCCGATGGACACGTTCCTGCTCGGCCTGTGCTTCTGCGGTTTCTGCATGCGCCGCGCCGCCGACCTGGGCGTCAACGCCGAGGTGGCGCGGGAGGAGTGCTCCAGGATCGTGGGCGCGGTGCTCGACGGCGCCCCGCCCGCGCAGGGCGAGGTGACCCGCGCGGCGCTGACCGCGTACGCGGGCCCCGAGGTGGTCGCCTACGCGCGGGCCCGCTCGGAGACGGTGACCTCGCTGGTCTCCGACGTCTCCACCGCCGTCACCGCGGAGGGTTCGAGGCTGGTCTTCCTGGACGCCACCGGCGCGGTCAAGGGCTACAACGACGGCCTGCCCTCCTCCGGGCTGGCGGCGCACGACTCCTGGCAGCTCGGCGTCGACCTGGTCGCCCTGGGCGACCTGGTGCCCTCGCTCGGCGTGCTCGCCTACGCCCGCGACGCGGGCAGGGTGGCCGAGGACGTGGTCGCCTACCGCCGCTCGACCGGCAAGGACAGGGAACTGCGGGCCGTGCTGCGTCCCGGCCTCCCCGACACCGACTCGGCGGAACGGCTCGCCGCCAAGGTCCGCGCCGTACGGGCGGCGGGCGCCGACGCGGTCGACTTCTACGCGTACGGGCTGATGCCCTACCCGATCCTGGACCGCATCCCGGGCGCGCTGTCCGCCTGACCGGGCCCTGCCCTTCCGGGAGTCGTCCTTCGTGGGCGGTCCGTCCGGCCTCAGCGGGTGGCCGAGCCGTCCAGGACGGCGCTCACGACCTGGGCGGGGAAACCCTCGCCGAGGGGCAGGCCCCGGAAGATCGCGCGCAACCAGACCGCCCCGGCGAGCAGGTCCATGATCAGCATGGGGTCGGCGGTGGCGGACAGCTCGCCGCGCCGCCGCGCGCGCTCGAAGACCGCGGCCTCCCGCGCGAACCGGTCGGCGAAGAACCGCCGGGACGCCTCGGCCAGCTCGGGATGATGGACGGCCGCGCCGAGGGCGGCCACCGCGACGTCGGAGGCCGGGGGACGGGTCAGAAGGGCGACCATCCCCTCGACCAGGGCTTCGAGGTCCCCCCTGAGGGCGCCGGTGTCGGGCGGCTCCAGGGCGAGCAGGTCGGCCTCGACCAGCGCGGCGGCCAGCAGCGCCGCCTTGGACGGCCACCACCGGTAGATCGTCGTCTTGTTGACCCCGGACCGCTCGGCCACCCCCTCGACCGTCAGGCCCTCGTACCCCCTGGCGGCGAGGAGTTCGAGGGTCGCCCGGAAGATCTGCCGTTCGCTGCGCGGTGCCATGCGCCCACCATAGCAACGCAACGGTGCGTTGTGTTCTAATCGAGGTGTCCGGAGCCCCCGAGCCCCGGAGACCTTGGAGGTCCGCCATGTCCCCTGTGCTCCCCATCGTCCTCGTCCACGGCGTCCGGGTCAGCGCGACCATGTGGGACCCGGTCATCTCCCGCCTGGACCGCCCCGCGACCGCGCCCGACCTGCCCGGCCACGGCACCCGCAGGGGTGAGCCGTTCACGATGGACGCGGCCGTCTCGGCGGTCGCCGACGCCGTGGACGCGGTGGGAGGCCGCGCCCTGGTGGCCGGTCTCTCGCTCGGCGGATACGTCGGCATCGCCGCCGCCGGACGTCTCCCGGAACGGGTGGCCGGGCTGGTCGCCATGGGGTGCACGGCCCGGAACCCGGCCATGGTCCGCCTCTACCGGTTCGCCGCCTCGCTCGCCGCCCGCGACCCGGCCCTGGCCGACCGGCTCGGGGCGCTCGCGCTACGCCGTCTCCTGCCCGGCCCGGCCGGGGAGGCGGCGGTGGCGGGAGGGCTCTCCAGCGAGGTGCTGCCCCAGGTCGTCGACGCGGTCTCCGGCCACGACCAGCTCGCGGCGCTGGCCTCGTACCCGGGACGCGTGTGGCTGGTCAACGGCGCCAGGGATCCGTTCCGGTCGCAGGAGCGCGACTTCCTCCGCGCCTGCCGCGACGGGCGGCTGATCCTGATCCCCCGGCGGGGACACCTCGGCGTCCTGGCCGCCCCCGGCCCGCTGGCCCGCCTGCTGGGCGACCTGTGCGACCAGGTCGACCGGTGCGGGCGGGACCCGCACGCCCTGACCGGGCCGTCCCGTCAGGTGGAGCGGCCCGACAGCGCGGTCGCGAGCCCCAGCCCCAGGTAGACGACCCCGCTGAGGTTGCCGAGCACGCCCGACCTGGTCCTCAGCCGCCTGCCGAGGGCGTCCGCGCTCAGGGCGTAGATCAGGTCGGAGAGCAGTCCCAGCAGCAGCAGGGTCCCGCCCAGGACGGCGATCTGCAACGGCACCGCGCCCGCCTCGGGGTCCACGAACTGCGGGAGGAAGGCCAGGAAGAAGAGGATGACCTTGGGGTTGAGCACGTTGACGACGACGCCCTCGAGGAAGACCGACCGCAGCGGCTGCGGCACGGCCTGTCCGGCCGCGAGCTCCTGCCTGCTCGTCAGCGCCCGGACGCCCAGGTACACCAGGTAGGCCACACCGGCCCACTTGATCACGTTGAACAGGGTGGCGGACTGCGCGATCACGTACGACAGACCGGCCGCCGCGGCCGCGATGTGCACCATCGTGCCCACCTCCACGCCGAACGCGCTGGCCACGCCCGCGGCCCGGCCCTGCGAGACCGCGCGGGTGATGATGTAGATGTGGTTCGGGCCCGGTATCAGCACCAGGGCGAGGGACGCCAGCGCGAAGATCAGTAATGTGGACGGGGAGATCATGCCTCGACCCTAGGACCGCGCGGCCTGCCACGGTCAGGACCAATGCGCGGGCGCTTCAGCGGACCAATCGGCCCGGCCCGTCCTCCGGCGACGCCGCCGGTGGGGGTCGGTGAGTGCCGGAGCAGCATGGGATACTCGCCGACGTGGGGTGGCGGAGCGGGCGGAGCGCGCTGATCGGCAGATCGAGGGAGCTCGATCGGCTGACCGCGGTGCTCGACGCCGCCGCCGCCGGACAGGCCGGGGTCGCCCTGCTGGGCGGCGACGCGGGCATCGGCAAGACCAGAATGATCGCCGAGCTGGCGGAGCGGGCCGCCTCGGCCGGATTCGCCGTGCTCATCGGGCAGTGCGCCGAACTCGGCGACGTCCTGCCGTACCTTCCGCTGGCCGACGCCCTGCGCTCGGCGCGCGGGGAGCTCCGCGCGGCGCTCGACGCGCGGCCGGTCCTGGGCAGGCTGCTGCCCGGAGGCACCGACCCCGGCATGGAGAGCACCTCCGGCCTGACCCAGCAGCAGCTCTTCGGCTCGGTGCTCGGTTTCCTGTCCGCGCAACCCGTGCTGCTGGTCCTGGAGGACCTGCACTGGGCCGACCAGTCCACCCGCGACCTGCTGGTCTTCCTCAGCCGGATGCTGCAGACCGAGCGCGTCTGCCTCGTCGGCACCTACCGCACCGACGACCTGCACCGGCGCCATCCGCTGCGCCGGGTCCTCGCCGAGCTCAACCGCCTGCCCTCGGTGACGTCGGTGGAGCTGGGGCCCCTCGACCGGCACGAGATGACCGACTACCTCGCCGCGCTGGGCGGCACCGACCCCCGCGTGATGGGCGAGGTCGTCGACCGGGCCGAGGGCAACCCGTTCTACGCCGAGGAACTGCTGGAGGCCGCCTCCGACGGCTCCTCGATGACCGAAGGCCTGGCCGGTCTGCTGCTCTCCCGGACCGAGCTGCTCTCCGACCCGGCGCAGCAGGTGCTCCGCGGCGCGGCCGTCGCGGGCCGCCGGGCCGACCACGACCTGCTCCAGCGGGCCTCCGGCCTGGAGGACCTGGCCTTCGAGGAGGCCATGCGGGAGATCGTCTCGCGCGGCCTGCTCCAGCCCGACGGGGACTACGGCTACGCCTTCCGGCACGCGCTCCTGCAGGAGGCCGTCTACAACGACCTGCTGCCCGGCGAGCGGACCAGGATGCACGGGGAGTTCGCCCGCCTGCTGACGGCCCGGGGAGGGTCCGCGGCCGAGCTCGCCCACCACTACCTGGCCGGGCACGACCTGCCCGAGGCGCTGGCCGCGTCCGTGGAGGCCGGGCGCAGGGCCGAGCGGCTGGGCGCTCCCGCCGAGGCGCACCGCCACTTCGACCGGGCGCTCGGCCTGTGGGACCGGGTGCCGGACGCCGAGGACCGGGCCGGGATCGACCACGTGAGCCTGGCGGTCCGCAGCGCCACCGCAGCGGCCGACAGCGGGGACAACCACCGGGCGATCTCCCAGCTGCGGCGGCTCCCGCCCTCCGCCGAGATCAACGAGCGGCTGTCGTACATCCTCACCGACCTCGACGACGAGCAGGGCGCGATCGCCGCCGCGCACGCCGCCGTCGAGGCGGCCCCCGACGGGCCGGTGCTCGCCCGCGCGCTCGCCACCTATGCCCGTTCCCTGCAGTGGAGCGAGCGGCACGACGAGGTCGAGGCCATGGCCGGCCGTGCCCTGGAGACGGCCCGCGCGAGCGGCGCCGCCGACGCCGAGACCAGCGCGCTGATCACGCTCGCCGCGCTGGCCGCCCTCGCCGACGACATCCCCCGGGCCAAGGAACTGCTCGCCTGCGCCACCGCCGAGAGCTCCGGCAACCTCGCCGTCGACCTGCGGGCCATCTTCACCCAGGCCCGGGTCCAGTACGAGAACGGCGACCTCGCCGAGGCCGCGGTCAGCGCCGACCGGGGGCTGCGGCTGGCCTACGACAGCGGGCTCAAGTGGAGCACCTTCGGCACCGACCTGCGCTTCCTGCGCCTGCTCGTCCACTACGTCGCCGGGGAGTGGGAGGCGGCCGAGAAGGTCGCCTCGGGGTTCGCCGTCCGCGTCGGCACCCCGGCCGAGGCGCTCCTGTCGTCCTTCGCGCTCTTCGTCGAGGTCGCCAGGGGCCTGCCCGTCGTCGAGGAGCGCCTGTCGTGGCTGGAGCCCTTCTGCCAGAGGGACCCCCTGGTGAACGCCATGACCCGCGGCCTGGCCGCCGAGCACGCCCTGTGGCACGGCGAGGCCGAGGTCGCCCTCGAACACGCCCGCGCGGCGATCGAGGGCCTTCCGGTCAACGACCCCGCCGCGATCCGCCTCAGCAGCACCGCCCTGTGGGCCCTGGCCGAGCTGGGACGTCCCGGCGAGGCCGACGCCTTCCTGGAACGGGCCAGGACGCCCGCGGCCATCGGCCCCGGGTCCGTCCGCCGGGGGCCGCTCGGGCCCGAAGGGCTGGCCTGGCTGGCCAGGGCCGAGGCCGAGTGGCACCGCGCGCACGGCCGCCTCGACGTCGCGGCGTGGCGCGCGGTGGTCGAGGCGTTCGACTTCGGGTTCGTCTACGAGGTCGCGCGCTCGCGCCATCGGCTGGCCGAGGCGCTGCTCGCCGCCGGGGACCGCGCCGGGGCGCAGCAGGAGTGGGGGCTCGCGGTCGAGGCCGCCGCGTCCCTGCGCGCGGAACCGCTCGGCGCGGCCCTGGCCGAGCTGGGCCGCAGGGCGCGCTTCTCCGCGCCGCCGTCCACGGCCGGCGAGGAGCCGGTCCCGGTCTCCGCGAGGTCGGCCCCTGCGCGACCGGTCCCTGCGCGATCGGCCCCCGGGCGGGCGGCGCCGCTCACCGCCCGCGAGCGGGAGGTGCTCGCCCTGGTGGCCGAGGGGCTGCCCAACCGCGAGATCGGCGAGAGGCTGTTCATCGCGCAGAAGACGGTCAGCGTGCACGTCTCCAACATCCTGTCGAAGCTGGGCGTCGCCTCCCGCACCCAGGCCGCGGCCGTGGCCCATCGGGACGACCTTCTCTGACGGGGGGAGGACGCGGTGGCCCGCCGAGACGGGGAAGAGGACGCGGTGGCCCGCCGCCATGTCACGACATGTCGGTAAGTGCTCCGGCGTGCGGCCGGAAGCGTCCCGGCGTCGGCGTGCGGCCGGAGGCGTTCCCGTGTGGCGCGGAGGGTCAGGAGCCGTTCCGGCCGCTGCGCGCGGTCAGGGCCAGCTCCCGTACGACCTGGATCAGCTCGGCCGGGTCGAAGGGTTTCGTGAGGTAGGCGTCCACCCCGATGCCGAGGCCCCGCCGCTTGTCGTCCTCCTGCGCCCGCGCGGTGATCAGGACCACCTTGATGTGGCCGGTCCCCTCGCCGCTCCGCAGCCTGGTGGCGGTCATCCAGCCGTCCAGCCTGGGCATCATGACGTCCAGCGTGATGACGTCGGGCATCACGTCCAGCACCCGGTCCAGGCAGTCCTGCCCGTCGGAGGCCGTGTCGACCTGGAACCCCTCCAGGGTCAGGTTGACCGCGATGAGCTGCCGGATGACGTCGTCGTCATCCACTACCAACACCCTGCCCAGAACCTCTCCCACGGGCGTGAGGCTAACCGCTCCGCCGCGTCCCCGCGCGGGTTTCCGCGGATGTCCACGTACCCGTACCGCAGGAGGAAGGAGACCCGTCCCGTCCGTCCGGTCCTCCCGTTCGGCTCTCCCGCCCGCCCGTCCCGGGTAGGGCGTGCCGCACCGCTCGGCGGGCCCGCGGTCAAACGGGTGGACACGCCGTTCCCGGGCTTGCTAGCTTGCGCCTGTGTCCAGCCCCGAGGCGTCAAGACTCTAGCCACCGGTCGTCCGGTGGCCGCCCACGTCGTCGCGTCGAAGCACCGTGGCCGATGAGGCCGCGGTCGTCGCCGTCCGCGACCACCGCCACCGGATCACCGTAGAGCGGGCCGTGTCCGACCTGGACCGTGCGTCACCTCCGTGACGCCGGCGGGTCCTTCCGCGCGGTGACCGCGCCCCGATCGGACGTTCCTTCTCCGGTACGGGCGCGGTCCCGTTCTCTCTCACCGATCCACCATGTGGCTGTGGAGTCCTGTCATGCCATTCGTCGTCCATCTGCTCGGACTGGCGGTCTTCGCCCAGGGAACGTCCGAGTTCATGCTGTCCGGCCTGGTGCCGGACATCGCACGGGACATGCACGTGTCCATCCCCGCGGCGGGGTCGCTGACCTCGGCGTTCGCGGTGGGGATGGTCGTCGGCGCGCCGCTGATGGCCGTCCTGAGCCTGCGCCGGTCGCGACGTCGCTCGCTTCTGACCTTCCTGATCACCTTCCTGCTCGTCCACGTCCTCGGCGCGGTCACCACCGACTTCGGGGTGCTGCTGGCCACGCGCGTCATCGGGGCGCTGGCCGGCGCGGGGTTCCTGGCGGTGGCCCTGGCGACCGCGACCGGTATGGTCGCGCCCGACGCCAAGGGCCGCGCCACCTCCGTCCTGCTCGGTGGCATCACCCTCGCCTGCGTCGTGGGCGTTCCCGCCGGTGCGCTGCTCGGCCAGCTGTGGGGATGGCGCTCGGCGTTCTGGGCGGTGGCCGCCGTGTCGGTGCCGGCCGTCATCGCGATCCTGCGGGCCGTCCCGGCCGGCGCCCCCGACCCCGCCCACATGAGCGTACGCGGGGAGCTGCGCTCGCTGCGCGATCGGCGGTTCCTGGTGACCCTGCTCCTGGGGGCCCTCGTGAACGGCGCGACGTTCTGCACCTTCACCTACCTCGCGCCGCTGGTCACCGTCGTCAGCGGGATCGAGCCCGCCTGGGTGCCCGCCGTGCTGGCGCTCTTCGGCCTGGGGTCGTTCCTCGGCGTCACCGTCGGCGGCCGCGTCGCCGACGTGCGACCCGTGCTGCTCCTGGCGGCCGGCGGGCCGGCCCTGCTCATCGGCTGGGTGGTGTTCGCGGTGACCGCCGGGAACCCGGTGACGACGGTTCCGCTCGTCCTCGTCCAGGGGACCCTGGCGTTCGCCGTCGGATCGACGCTGATCTCACAGGCGCTCTACGCGGCGGCCGGGGCGCCGACCCTGGCCGGAGGGTTCGCCACGGCCGCGTTCAACGTGGGCGCCGCGATCGGCCCCTGGCTCGGCGGGATCCCCATCGGCGCGGGACTCGGGTACCGCTCGCCGCTCTGGGTCAGCGCGCTGATGGTGGCCCTCGCGCTCGTCGCCGGTGCGGTCCGGGGGATCCGGCGCGGGACGGCGAATCCTCACGGGGATCCCTTTCACGGGGATTCCGTGGTGACGTAGCCGCCCGCGCCGCATCGTACGGTGCGGAGAAGGTCTTCCGTGCGGAAGGCCGGAGAGCGCCCCGCGCGGCCTCTCCGGCCTACGCGGGGTTCCCGGGTCTTCCGGCCGGTCCGTTCCCGCCGATGCCCCCGGCCTTCTCAGTGTCCTCAGTGTCCTCAGTGTCCTCGGTGTCCTCGGTGTTCTTGATGTTTTCGGCCTGCCCGGCCTGCCCGCCCTGCCCGGCCTGCCCGGTCTCCCCGGTGTGCCCGGTGTGCCCGGCTGCACCGGCCTCCTCGGTGAGCTTCGCCAGCATGACGAATCCGGGGCGGTCCACCGAGATCGCGGTCGCGGACAGGACGACGACTCCGGTTCCGGCCGCCCGGTCGATTCCGATCCACGTACGGAACCCTCCCGTGCCGCCGTTGTGCCAGGTGACGAAACGTCCCTTCGTTTCGAGGACGACCCATGCCGCGCCGATACTTACCGCCCGTCCGGCGAACGTCGTCACGGGATCGAGGGCGGTGATGCCGGGAGCGCTGCCGTCCAGCAGGGCGGAGGTCAGCGTGGCCATGTCCTCGATCGACGCCCGGATCCCGCCCGCGGGCCCCAGCGCCTCTCCCGTCCAGGGCTGCTGTTCCCGGCCCGACCTGGTCCTGCCGGTGATCGCACCGGGTCGCAGCTCGTCCGGGGCCGAGGGGACGTAGAACACGCCGAGTCCCAGTGGCTCGGCGATCCGCTCGTTCACGAGCTCCCGGTAGGTCGTACCGGCCGCGCGCGCGATCGCGTGACCGAGCAACTCGAACCCGAGGTTGGAGTACCGGGGGCGCGGTCTCCCGACCTGTACCTCCCGGGCCTGGGCGAGGAGCTCGTCGAGGTCCTCGCCGTAGGGGTTCGTACCGTGCCTCCACAGGGAGAAGGTCCGCCGCCACGGCTTGGCGGACGCGGGCAACCTCGGCAGGCCCGAGCGATGCGTGCTGAGCGACGCCAGCGTCACGCCCGCCGCGGGAACGTCTCCGAGGGGCAGGAAGTCACCGAGGGTCGATTCCGGGCCGATCTCCCCGCGGTCGAGCGCGTCGGCGTAGAGCAGGCCGGTCACCCCCTTGGAGATGGAGCCGATCTCGAAGTCCGCGCCGAGGGGGGCGCCCAGGCTCGTCACCCTCGTGCCGCCGGGGGAGACGGCGGCGGCGGCCACCACCGGGTGACGCTCACCGACCGCGTCACGGAGCCTTACCGCGAGCTCCTCGTCGCCGTACGGGCCCGTCATGACCCGGCACCGTACGAGCGGTGGGCGGCGCCCCGATGAGCGGCGTGACCGGTGTCCCGGCGAGTGGCGCCCGCCCGCTCGGGCTCCTCCCGGAGCCGCACCGTCGTCACCGGTTCACCTCGGAAGGCGATGGTCGTCGTACCTGGCGTGGGTGTCATCCGCCGCGCACCGTTCATATGTCAACTCTAGTTGACGTAGTGGCCCGTGAGCAACCACGGCCGCCGGTCCCGGGGCGAACATCCCGGTCGGAGGCCCGTTCCGGTTATCCACAGAACCACATTCGGCTTCTTGGGGATCAGCGTCTCCCGCGCATCCTGGGGCCTCGATCCTTCATCGAGCCCAGGAGGCCGTGCGTGATCACGAAATTCGCCACCGTCACCATCCTCTCGGCCGCCCTGGCAGGGGGCCCGCAGATCCCCGCGCCGCACCTCCCCGCGGCCGTCTGCGACATCTGGGTCAGCCTGTTCCTCCCGTTCCTCCGGGCCGCCCCGCCGGGGGCCGTCCACCGGCTGCCGGAGGAGACACGCGCGACCCTCGCCCTGGCCTGTGGATCCACCTCGCCCGATCTTCCCGCCCTGCCCGCCTCTCCGGCCGTGAACGGCCACCGACCGACGGCCCTGTCGGCTCGGGGAGGTGAGCAGCCGCCGGTCGCCACGCAACCGGAAGGCCGCCGGCCGGGGGAGTTCTCGCCCGAGGGCTGGTGGCAGGAGAGGCCCGCGGATGTGGACGGGCGGCCCTTCGGGTTCGCGGCCCCGGACGGAGGGCCATCTGACCCCGCGACCTCGGGCGGAGGGTCGTCTGAGCTCACGACCCTGGACGGAGGGTCATCCGGGCTCATGGCCCAGGACGGGCGACCCGCGAAGCCCCCGATCACGGGTGGAGAGGTGTCCGAGTCCTTGGGCGCGGGCCTGCGGCAGGAGGAGTCCCCGGAGGAGTCCACGGCCGCGAGCGGGTGGCCCGCGAAGCCTCCGGCCTCCGGCGGACGGCCGACGACCTCGATCACTCCCGGCACGACATCCGCTTCCGGCAGGCTGTCTCCTCCCGGTAGGCCGTCTGCTTTCGGCAGGACGTCCGGGACCCTCCGGGGTGGGCAGGAGACGTTCTCCGGCACACCCGAGGCGACGTCCGGCGGGCCGGTGTCCTCGCGAAAGGGGAAGGCGTTCGCCGACCGGCGGCAGGCGTCTCCGAAGGGAAGGCGGCCGTCGTCACGAGAACGCGCTCTTCCCTCACGAGGCGAGATCGCGGCCGCCGCGGCGCTCCGCCAGCTCGGCAGGCCGTACGTCTGGGGAGGCGGTTCGAGCACGGGCCCGACCGGCGGGGGCTTCGACTGCTCGGGTCTCGCCCTGCACGCCTGGTCCAAGGCGGGGATCACGCTCGTCCACTACACCGGCACCCAGTTCAGGCAGGGTCGTAAGATCCCCTTCTCCCGGCTCCGGCCGGGGGATCTGGTCTTCTTCGGCAAGGACGCCAAGAAGGATCCCACCCACGTGGGCGTCTACCTGAAGGACGGGATCATGGTCCACGCCCCCAAGACCGGTGACGTCGTCAGAACCGTCGACTTCGCCGCCTCGCCCTACTACCGCTCCCTCTACCGAGGCGCCGTCCGCCCCTCTGCGGGCTGACTCCCGTCCCTCCCGGGCGCACCTCATCGCTCACCCGTGAGGCGACCGACCCTGGATCCCACCGGTCGTCCCCGAAGCGGCCGTGGCCCACTCCACCACCGATCACCCCCGAAGCGATCACGGCCTGCTCCACCACATGTTCCCGAGCCGACCGGTCGCCCTCGCCGGACCGCTTCGAGCCCTCCGGCGGCGGCCCGTCACCCCGCGGTTCCGCCGATCCACTGCTCCAAGGCGGTCCCGAGTCCCCTTGGTGATCACCGGTTGCCTATCTGAGTGTCGGTTCCCCCCAGGATGCTGGTAATGTAATCACGCGTTGGCCCCCTTAGCTCAGGGGATAGAGCACCGGCCTCCGGAGCCGGGAGCGCAAGTTCGAATCTTGCAGGGGGCACCAACCGAAGGCCAGGACAGAGATTCTCTGACCTGGCCTTTCGCTTGTCCCGGTGATGGTCCGGTGCGCCGTCATCCAGTGATGGAGACATCGGATGCCGAGTGCCGTGGACGGCCGCGAGGCATGGTCGTTCTTGCTCGCCGGGTCTGTATGTCCGGCGGGGCGCCGGTGGTGGCGGACCCACCGGCCGACTGAGCGGCCGATGTACCCGCACGATCGATCGGTGTCCTCGCACGTGTCCGGTCCACTGGCAGGTCCCGCCGCTCACCGTCGTGGAACGGCTCGCGGCGGCGGCCGAGGCAGTCCTATCGGGAAGCGTCGTAGACGGCGACCGACCAGGGCTGGGGTCGTGTACCGATCCGGGCGGCGAGCGTATCCGCGGTCTTCGTGCCGAGCCTGTACCTCCCGTCGCACACGGCCTTGCCGCACCTGAACGCGTCGCGGGGCGACATGATCGGGGCGTCCGGGGGGAAGACCCAGAACGTGACCGTGTGGGTGCGGCTCGTCCAGCCGGGCTCGTGACTCTTGTCGCCGAAACGGCTGCGCGTGCCGTCGGGGCCGCAGACACCTGGCGCCTCGCTCAAGCCGTGCTCCCAGGGTTCGGAGACCAGGACGAAAGAGCCCGGTGCGGAGCAGCGCAGCACGATCGCTGTCCTGGTGCTGGTGGGGCGGAACCTCAGGGTGACCTTCGTCGCCGTGCTCCGCGCCGTCTTCGAGCGAAGAAGCCGGAGCCCTTCGTACGTGGCCGGTGGTTCGACGGACGGCGTGGGCGGGACGGACGTGGGCGGCACGGACGGAGACGGGGCGATGGGAGACGGAGCCGTCAGGCCGCCGGTCATGATGACCACGGCGAAGGCCACGACGGCCGTCACCGCGGCGCAGGCCAGTGCCCAGGTCCAGCCGGGACGTCGCCTGGAGCTGCGACGACCGGTCGGCCGCCGTTCCTCGACGGTCAGCCGGTCACGCGCACGGGCCACCACCTGGGACGAGGGAGGCGGTACGTCCGGAACGGCCTGCCCCAGCAGGCTGATCTCATCCATCCTGGGCCTCCTTCAGGGGGTTCGCGTCGCCCAGGGCCTTGCGCAGTTGCTTGCGCGCCCGGTTCAGCCGGGACGCGACGGTCCCGTACGGAATGCCGAGGGCGGCGGCCACCTCCGCGTGGCTGAGGCCGCCGAGAGCGAGGAGGAGGACCACGTCGCGGTCACGCTTGGCGAGACCGGCCAGTGCCCCCGCGAGCCTGCCCGTCACCTGCCGCGCGGCCAGCCTGGTCGTCACCGGGCCTTCGGGTCCCTCCTGGTCGTCGGCCGCCTCGGCCCGGCTGAGCGTCTTCCGCCGGCGTACCTCGTTCCGCCGGTGCCCGGCCAGGAGGTTGGTGGCGATCCCGTACAGCCATGGACGGATCCCGCCTCGGGAAGTGAGCGTCGAAGACCCGGCCGAAATCCTCGTGCGGCGACCACTCGCCGATCCCGGCCTGCGGCCCGGGATCAGGAGCGCTGGCCGATCGTCAGGCGGACGACCTCGTCCGGCTCCGGTCCCGCCTGGGCGGCCAGGTCGCCACCCGGCCTCCAGAACCCCGAGCACCCGGCCGTGTGCTCGAAGCCGCCACCGGTCGGTCCCGCGAAGCTCGCCACCGCCACCCAGACACGGTGATCGGTGGCGATCCGCCGCGCTCTCTCCTGCTGAACCGCCACGTCCGCCGCCTGGTGGACCACTCCGGCCGCATAGACGTCGATCCCCAGCGCGGCGGTCTCCTCGGCGTGCTGCGCGATCATCAGGTCCCGGCAGATCGCCAGTCCCAGCCGGAGGCCGTTCACCTCGATCACCTCGGACCGCTCCCCGCAGGCGAACCGATGCTCGCTGGAGTGCACGTTGACCTTGCGGTAGGCCACCCCGACCCCGTCGCCGTCCACCGCCAGCATCGCGATGTACTCGAGTCCCTCTTCTGCGACCGGTGCCCCGACCAGGGCCAGCGCCCCCGTCTCCGCGCAGGCCTCCACGATCGGCCTCAGCCTCAGGTCCTCCGCGGTGATCGCCGGAGCGTCCAGGTGATACCCCGTAAGCGACAGTTCCGGAAATATCACCACCCTGGCCTCTGCTCTTCGCACCATCTCCGCGTGCCGTACCGCGTTCTTCTCCACGTCGTACGGCACACAGTCCGGTTGAGCCACCGCCAGCACGAGCACAAGGACCTCCGAAGAAGGGATCACCACGGGCGACCCAGATGACGGCCATCATTTCATCGGGGACCGGGACCGTCGGGGACGAGGACGCCCTTCAGGACGGGGCGGTCACCTCAGGAGGAGGCGGTCACCTCAGGACCCGGTACCGCAGGTGAGTGGCGTGGCGGGACTCGATCACCTCGGTGCGCTCCAGCCGGATCTGACGGCCGAGATGCTCGAACAACCGGGTGCCGCCGTTCAGGATCACCGGGGCGACGTGCAGGAACAGCTCGTCGACCAGCCCGGCCGCCAGCGCCTGCTGGATGATGCCGGCGCCGCCCATGATGTGCACCGGCCTGTCCCCGGCGGCCTCGATCGCCTGCTCGACGGCGCGCTCGACGCCCCCGGTGACGAACGTGAACGTGGTCTCGCCCTTCACGACCACGTCGTGCGGCCGGTGGGTGACCACGAACACCGGCAACCGGTAGAACCCGCCCTCGGCCTCCCAGCCCTCGGTCTCGTCGTACACCTTCCGGCTGGTGACGACCGATCCGGCGAGCTCGCGGTCCTCGCCGATGGCGAGGTCCATGCTCCGGTCCTCGCCGACCCAGGCGTGGAGGACGTCGCCGCCCTCGCCCAGGCCGGGGTGGCGGTCGAGGTTCGGGCCGGTGACGAAACCGTCCAGTGACATCGAGATGTTCGCCTCCACCGTGGCCATGGCGACTCTCCTTCGGATCGGCGGGACGCGGCCGTCGCATCCGCGGCCGTGCTCCGGTACGTACGTTCTCGGGTTCGTTCCGACGTCGATCGGCGCCACCCGTTTTTTGCGCCTGCCCGTCGTGAACCGGGACTCACCCCGTCCCGGCGGCCACTCCCCGTACCGCCCAGGCCCTGGCGGAGAGGTGGACGGAGCCGTCCGGCCGGACGGGCAGGCGGGTGCGCAGGAGATCGCGCAGGGCGTCGCGGTGCTCGTCGTCCAGGGACGCGACGTACCCGGGGGCCGCTCCCTGCCCGCCGAGGAACGGCGTCCAGTAGTCGTCGAAGTCGGCGAACACCGTCGGGACCTCGATCGCCCGTACCGTCACCTCGCGCAGGCCGGCGTCCGCCCACAGGCGGCCGAGGGGCTCGGGACGGCAGAGGGGGAAACGCCGCATCTCGTCGGAGGCGGCCGTGTCCGGGCGGAGGGCGACGGCGGCGTCCCAGAAGTACCGCATCATGCCCATGCCCTCGGCGTAGTCCCAGACGTAGGCGGCGACCACACCGCCCGGCGCGGTGACCCGGGCGAACTCGGCCGCGCTGCGCCGCGGGTCGGGCGTGAAGTTGAGCGCCAGGCCGCTCACCACGGCGTCGAGACGACGGCCGGGCAGCGGCAGTGATCCGGCGTCGCCGGCGCAGAAGGCCGACCGGACGTCGACGATCCGGGTGCGGGCGTGGGACAGGAACCCCTCGGAGGTGTCCACGCCCAGGACCCGCACGGGATCCGTCATGGCCAGGACCGTCTCGGTGAGGGCCCCGGTGCCGCAGCCCACGTCGGCCCATCGCCGGCCGGTGGGCACGTCCAGCCACCGGAGGAACTCCTCGGCGACGGGACGGCTCCACCGGCCGACATAGGCCTCGTACGCGTCACCGACCACCCATGTGTCACGCCTCATACGAGGAGACGATACGACGGTTCGGCGACGGGGACGGGCCGGGTATCAGACCGCCTGGCAGGAGCCTCCGTTCAGGGCGAAGAAGGTGGGTTCGGCGGTGTTGCCGGTGTGGGTGGCCTGGAAGCCGATGGTGACGGAGCCGCCCGGCGCGAGGGTGCCGTTCCAGCCGGCGTTGGTCGCGGTGACCTGCGAACCGGTCGCCGCGTACGACGCGTTCCAGCCGTTGGTGAAGGTCTGGCCGGAGGGCAGGGTGAACGCCAGCCGCCAGCCGTTGATCGCCGAGCCACCGGTGTTGGTGATCGTGACGCTGGTGGTGAACCCGCTGTTCCAGGAGTTCATCACGTACGCCACCCGGCACGAGCCTCCCGGGCTCGGCGTCGGGGTGGGGGTGGGCGTCGGGGTGGGCGTGGGAGTGGGGGTGGGAGTGGGGGTGGGGGTGGGGGTCGGGGTGACGCCACCGTAGACGGTGGCCTCCCTGGCCGTGGCCTTGATGCCGTTGGCGCCGTTGAAGATCCGCTGACCCCAGGTGGTGAGCCGGGCGGGGTCGAAGTCGACCGCCATGTCCAGGATGGGATCGGTGTTGCCGCTCCAGGACCAGGCGAGGTAGCCCAGGCCCCGCGACACCGCCTCCGACAGCAGCGTCTCGTGGTCCACCTCACCGGCGTTGAACCGCCAGCCGAACTCGCCGATGACCAGCGGCCACCCGTTGGCCTCGAACCGGTCGAGGTAGTCGGTGATCGACGCGGCGGTGTTGAACACGGCGTACATGTGGATGGACAGCACGGTGTTGCGCAGGGTGTCGGCGTCCAGGACCGTCTGGGCGTTGTCCCGCATGACGTACTGCCAGTCCTGGCCCCAGTTCGGCGCGTCGACCATCAGCAGGTGCTGGAAGCCGTTGGCGCGCATCTTCTTGATGGCGGCGGTGGTCGCGCCGGTCCACTGGGCGGCGTTGGTGTTGCCGATCGGCTCGTTGCCGATGTTGATGACGACGTGGTTCTCCTGGCCGACCAGCGCGCTCTTCTGGCTGATCCAGTAGTCGGCGGCCTCGTCGAGCGAGGCGGCCGCGCCCTCCTCGCCGTACCCGGTGGTGTCGTGCACCTCCAGGACGCAGATCAGCCGGTTCTGCTTGCACAGGGAGATCACGTCGGCGACGTCGTTGGACGGCCCCCACCGCTTGCCGGTGCCCAGCACCACGCGCACGGTGTTGGCGCCCAGCGCCTTGACGTCGGCGAACGACGAGGTCCGGCCCGTGTACCAGACGTGCGGGTGGTTGACCCCGCGCATGATGAACTTCTGGCCGTTCGCCTCGACGATGTCCGTGCCGCTGATGCGGAGCCCCACGGCCGCATGCGCGGGCTGAAGGCCCGTGAGCATGACGGCGCACAGGGCTACGGCCATGGCGACGAGTGCCGCGCCGGCCGTGGAAAGCCGCCGTATGGATCCCATCGAATCTCCTCGCTGGTTCTTCGCAACGGCCGGCGACGCGTCGACGACCGAGGGCCTGGTGGAAAGCCCCCCAGAATGTAGGCAGCGCCACCGGAGCTGTACAGCCGCCGCCGCGCCGCCCTGCCGCGCCCCGTGCGCCCCGTCCGTCTCCCCGGCCGTCACGGCGGTGCTGAGCTGGCCGGACCCCTCCATGACACGACGGTGACGATCCGTACGGGACCTCCCGGGACTCGTCCGGTCATGAAAATTCCACGTGGGAGGGGGCGGACGCGCCGGTGGGCACGGGGTGGCGCCGCCCGGACGGAGGGCGTGCAGCCGGGGGACGGTTCAGACGATCGGGTTCACCGGGGCGAGGCCGGTCAGGTACGGACGACCTCGATCCCCGCGTCGGTGAAGCGCCGGACCGTCGCGTCCGGGGCCTCGTCGTCGGTCACGAGGACGTCGATGTCCTCGCACGGGCAGATCCGGGCGAACGCCCGCATGCCGAGCTTGGAGGAGTCGGCCACGACGACCACCCGGGCCGCACGGGAGGCCATCAGCCGGTTGACGCCGGCCTCGCCCTCGTGGTGGGCGAACGCGCCGTGCTCGGGGTCGAGCGCGTCCACGCCGAGGATCGCCAGGTCCAGCGAGATCTCCCGCAGCACGCCGTCGGCGAGCGGCCCGATGAGCTCGTACGAGGCGGGCATGGCGACGCCGCCGACGACCACCAGCTTGACGTGCCTGCGCACGACCAGCTCGCCGGCGATGTTCAGGGCGTTGGTGACGAGGGTGAGAGCCGGCTCGCCGTCCCGGCGGCGCGGATCGGCACCGGTGGCCAGGCAGCGGGCGACCTCGGTGGTGGTGGTGCCGCCGTTCAGCCCGACGACCGCGCCCGCCGGGACCAGGGCGGCCGCGGCCGTGGCGATCCGGTGCTTCTCGGGCGCGTGCCTGGCCGCCTTGTACTGCAGCGGCAGGTCGTAGGAGATCGCGTTGACGACGGCGCCGCCCCGGGTCCTGGTCAGCATCTGCTGGCGGTCCAGGTGGTCGAGGTCGCGGCGGATGGTGGCGGCCGACACCCCGAGCTCGCCGGCCACGGCGTCGACCTCGACCCTGCCGTCCCGCGCCAGGATCGCGAGCAGCGCGTTCCACCGGTCATGGCTCGTCATGGGTGCCCTCCTCGCCCTCCTCGCCGTCCCCGCCCGTGCCGCGGTTCCGCCACGCGAAGCGTACCGAGCATCGGAACACCTCCACTTGCTCATCGATGCTCGAACATGGCATCTTGCAAGCATCTACGAGCATCAACGGGAGGCGTACGTGACGCACGGCCTGCGGGAGATCGCGAGCCAGCCCGAGTGCTGGCGGCAGGCGCTGGAACTCGGCGCGGCGGACCCGGCGGGCCTGCCGGAGACGGGCGAGCGCGTCGCCGTGATCGGGTGCGGGACCTCGCTGTACATGGCGCAGGCGTACGCGACCCTGCGCGAGCGGGCGGGTCAGGGGGAGACCGACGCCTTCCCCGCCTCGGAGCTGCCGCCGCGGCGCTACGACCGGCTGGTGGCCATCACCCGCTCCGGTACCACCACGGAGGTGCTGCACGCCCTCGGCGCCGCGGGCGACGTCCCCACGGTCGCCCTCACCGCCGACCCCGCGACCCCGGTCTCGGCGGCGGCGAGGACCGTGATCGCGCTGGAGTTCGCCGACGAGCGCTCCGTGGTGCAGACCCGGTTCGCCACCTGCGTTCTCGCGCTGCTCCGCGCGCACCTGGGGCAGGCGCCCGACGACCTGGTCGCGCAGGCCGAGACCGCGCTCGCCACGCCGCTGCCCGAGGGGGCGCTCACCCGGCGGCGCTTCACCTTCCTGGGCCGCGGATGGACCGGCGGCCTGGCGAGGGAGGCCGCACTGAAGCTCAGGGAGGCCGCCCTGGCCTGGTCGGAGGCCTACCCGGCGCTGGAGTACCGGCACGGGCCGATCAGCCTCGCCGACGAGGAGAGCCTGGTGTGGTTCTTCGGCGGTCAGGAGGAGCTGCTGGACGACGTGGCCCGCACCGGAGCCCTGACCACGGTCACCGCGCTCGACCCGCTGGCCGACCTCGTCCGGGCCCAGCGGCTCGCCGTCGAACTCGCCCGGACCCGCGGCCTGGACCCGGACAACCCGCGCAACCTCACCCGTTCGGTGATCCTGCCCTGACGCCCTGACGCCCTGACGCCCTGACGCCCTGACGCCCTGACGCCCTGACGCCCGTGCCGGGGCCGTCACGGTCAGGGCCCGCAGTGCCCCCGGCGCCCCCGGCGACCCCGGACGCCGTTCAGGGCCCAGCGGCGCAGGACGGCCATCGCCAGCGGCACCGGAACCGTCCCCGCCCCGAGGCCCACGTCGACCAGCAGGTCGAACACCTCCTTGCGACGGGCCGCGGTGTCGATCGCCGCGTCGATGAAGCCGGGCGACTGGGAGGCCCTGGCGAGCACGTCGGTGGTCCGCAGGTGCCGCCCGAGGGCCTTGCCGAGGCCGCGCCGGTAGGCGGGCAGCGGATCGTCGGCCGCCCGCATCGCGGCCTCCCCGGCGAGCCGGCCGGAGACGAGCGCGTAGTAGATGCCCTCGCCGGTGAGCGGGTTGATCAGACCGGCGGCGTCCCCGGCGAGCAGCACCCGTCCCGACCCCGGCCCGGGCCTGCCGGGGGAGAGCGGCAGATGGTGGGCGCGCAGGTCACGGGCGCGCAGGTCGGGCAGCAACTCGGCGAGCCGGCCGTGCAGCACCTCGCGGCCCGGCAGGCCGGTGGCGTGCAGCCGGGGCAGCAGCATCCCGTAGCCGATGTTGGCGGTGCCGTCGCCGATCGGGAACGACCACGCGTACGCGGGCCACCCGTCCTGCTGCATGAAGATGGACTGGACGTCGTCGTCGGGGGACACGTCGGCGTAGCCGCGCACCGCGATCGCGGTGTGCCGGTCGGGCGAGGGCGGGACGCCGATGAGGCGCCGCACGGTGGAGTTGGCCCCGTCGGCCGCGACCACGGCGCGGGCGGTGACGGTGCCGTCCAGGACGACGTGGCCGTTCCGGGCGGCGAGCGAGCGGACCTGGTGGCGGCGGACCTCGACACCGCGGGCCCGTGCGGCGTCGACCAGGCGGGCGTCGAAGACCTTGCGGGGGACGACGTGGTTGGGCCGGGCCGAGGTGGCCGAGACGCGTGCGCCACCGGGGGAGACCACCGCCAGGCGCTGCGTCGGCCGGTAGTCGGCGATCAGGTCGGGCAGGCCCAGCAGGGCGAGCTCGTCGCGTCCGTGCGCGGCGATGCCGTCACCGCAGGCCTTGTCGCGGGGGAAGTCGGCCCGGTCCAGCAGGAGCACCCGCGCGTCCGGCCGGAGCTGCCTCGCGCGCAGCGCCGCCGCCGCCCCGGCGGGCCCGCCGCCGACCACCACCAGATCCCAGACGTCGTCCACCCCGCTGAGCCTTCCCCGTACGACCGGGCGGAACCTCTCGCGGGCCCGCGTTCCGCCCGGTGCGCGTCGGGTCCCGGTCGTCGGGTCCCGCTCCCGGGGGCCGGCAGGGGCCGGTCCGCCACGGCCGACGGACACCGGCTCGCGGTACCCGCCGGGTCTCGGTGCCGGACGGTCGTCAGAGGCGGCGCAGCGCGGGCAGCAGTTCCTTCTCCGACCAGTCGAAGAACGCGCCCTGGTGCTCGTGACCGATCTGGACCAGGGCGACGTGGGTGAAACCGGCGTCGGTGAAGGCGCGGACCGCCTCCACGACCGCGTCCACGTCCGAGCCGCACGGCACGCTCTCCGCCACGTCCTCGGGCCGCACGGTCTGCGCGGCGGCGTCGAAGTTGACCGGGGCGGGGAGCTCGGCCATGACCTTCCAGTTGAACACCGACCAGCGCCAGAGCTTGTGAGCCCGCTCCTTGGCGGCCTCGGGGTCGGGGTCGTAGCAGATCGGGAGCTGGCCGTAGACGGGCTTGCCCGTGCCGCCCTCGGCGGCGAACAGGCTCACCAGGCCCGCGTCGGGGTCCGTCGCGACGAGGGCGTCCCCGTGCTCGGCGGCGATCCTGCCCGACCGGCCGCCCGAGGCGGCGATCGCCAGCGGGACGGGCCGGTCAGGCCGGTCGAAGAGCTTGGCCGAGTCGACGTCGAAGTACTCGCCCCGGTAGGTGACGTAGCCGCCCTCGAACAGCTCGCGGATGATCTGTATGGCCTCCCTGAACATGCCGTGCCGGGTGTCGGCCGAGGGCCAGCCCTGGCCCACCACGTGCTCGTTGAGGTTCTCCCCGGCCCCCAGCCCCAGGGTGAAACGGCCCTCGCTCAGCACGCCCATGGTCGCCGCCTTCTGCGCCACCACCGCCGGGTGGTACCGCATGATCGGGCAGGTCACGTACGTCATCAGCGGCAGGCTCCGGGTGGCGTAGGCCGCCGCGCCGAGCACCGACCAGGCGTACGGCGAGTGCCCCATCTCCTCCAGCCACGGGAAGTAGTGGTCGGAGATGACCGCGTAGTCGAAGCCGATCCGCTCGGCCGTGACCACGTCCTCGACCAGCTGCCGGGCGGGCGTCTGCTCGCACATCATCGTGTAACCGATCTTTGCCATACCCGGCTCCCTACCCCGACGCCCGCGCGCATCGCCCGCGGGGCCGACAATTTCGTCCTCTTTTACGCTTCCCCCGCTCGGCGTGGTGAGCCGTCCGGGCCCTTCTTCGGGCCGCTCAGTGCGGTGAGCCGTCCGGGTCCGCCTTCGGGCCGTTCAGCGTGACGAGCCGTCCGGGCCCGACGCCGAGCCGCTCAGCACGGAGGTCCGCTCGGGCTCGCAGCAGGCGAGCGGCACCGCCGAGGCCGGGACCATGTCCAGCTGGACGGTCTGGCGGGGCAGCATGAAGTCCAGCAGCCAGCTCCCGGCGATCCGTCCCCGGCCGTGCGGGACGGCGAGCAGGTGGTAGGCGCGGGTGACGATCTTGGCCGCCAGGCCCGACAGCGGCACGCCCAGCGGGTTCGCGGCCGCTGCGGCGCCGCCCAGGTCGACGAGGAACCCCAGGTCCCCGTGCCGGTACGGCTGCAGCCGCCCGTGCCCGTACGAGGCGGCGATGTTGCGGGCGACGCGCTTGCCCTGGCGTTCGGCGTGCTGGGCGGTCATCGGGGTGTACTCGCCCGGCCGGGTGAGGTCGGGCACCGCGGCCGCGTCGCCGCAGGCGTAGACCCCCGGGTGGCCGGGCACCCTCAGGTACTCGTCGACCAGCAGCCGTCCCCGTTCGGTGGGCAGCCCCAGCGCCTCCACCATCGGGTCCGGTCGCACGCCGACGCACCAGATCAGGGACCGGGTCGGCACGAACTCCCCGTCGGAGAGCCTGACGCCCTCCGGTGTCGCCTCGGCCACACCGGTCCCGGTGCGGATCTCCAGGCCCCGTCCCGTCAGGGTCCGGTGCGCCGTCCTCGACAGGCGCTCGTCGAGCTCGGGCAGGATGCGCGGGGCGATGTCGGCGAGGATCCAGCGTACGGGCTGGTCGCGCAGGTGCGGCCGCGCGTCGCGCAGGTCCAGGGTGAGCAGCTGGCCCTGCGCCGCCACCTCGGTGCCGGTGTAACCGGCGCCGACCACCACGAAGGTGCACCGCGCCCGGCGCTCCTCGGGGTCGGTGGAGGTGTCGGCGAGCTCGATCTGGCGGATCAGGTGGTCGCGCAGGTAGATCGCCTCGGCGATGCTCCGGAAGCCGTGGGCGTGCTCGGCGACGCCGGGCACGGGCAGCAGCTTGTTGACGCTGCCGACCGTGATCACCAGGCGGTCGTAGCCCAGCTCGCGACGCCCTCCCTCGGAGTCGACGCAGGTCACCCGGCGTGCCTGGAGGTCGACGCCCTCCACCGTGGCGAGCAGGTGCCGGACGCCGGGACGGTCGCCCGCCAGCGGGATCGCCACCTTGCGCGGGTCGAGGATGCCCGCGGCGACCTCCGGCAGCAGGGGCAGGTAGAGGAAGTAGTCGGTGGGGTTGATCAGGACGATCTCGACGGCACCCTTGGCGATCCTGGAGAGCGTGCGGACGGCGGTGAAGCCCGCGAACCCTCCCCCGATCACGACGACTCGCTGTCGCTTGGTCATCAGGGTCGCTCCTTTCGACGCTCCGTTTCCAGCGGCGTGCCCTGTATGCCCCCCGGTCAAGCGCGACGGACCGGACCTCCTCGCTTCCGAGGCCCGCCCGTCCCGCCACCGCGGACGATCCGGTACGGGGCCGGTAATCCGCAGGTCAGCGCGCGGGCAAGATGGCCGGGCGAGCGAGTGGGAGCCGTCTCGCGGGGGGATGGCCGGGGGGAGGACGGTACGGAGCGGGGGCCACCCCCGGCCCACCGGCCCGCCGGTCCGGGCGGCGCACCGGCCCGGGACGACGCCGGTCCGACAACGAACGGGTTCGAAGGGGGTGGGCCGTGACGACCTCCGAACGGTCGCGCGAGGAACCGCTGACCTCACCGCTGGCGCCGCGCAGGAGCCCGCCGGGCTCGATCGTCGTGAACTGGCTCACGAGCACCGACCACAAGGTGATCGGGTACATGTACCTCATCACCGCGTTCGGCTTCTTCCTGTTCGCCGGGCTGATGGCCCTGGTCATCCGGGCCGAGCTCGCCCAGCCCGCGATGCAGCTCGTCAGCCAGGAGCACTACAACCAGCTGTTCACCATGCACGGCACGCTGATGCTGCTGCTGTTCGCCACCCCCCTGTTCGCCGGGTTCGCCAACGTGATCATGCCCCTGCAGATCGGCTCCCCGGACGTCGCCTTCCCCCGGCTCAACATGGTCAGCTTCTGGCTGTTCCTGTTCGGCGGGCTGATCGCCAGCTTCGGTTTCTTCACCGACGGGGGCGCGGCCGACTTCGGCTGGACCGGCTACCCGCCGCTGTCGACCGCCGCCTACTCCCCCCAGTACGGCAGCGACCTGTGGATCGCCGGGCTGGTGATGTCGGGCCTGGGCACGATCCTGGGCGCGGTCAACTTCATCACCACGATCATCTGCATGCGGGCCCCCGGCATGACGATGTTCCGGATGCCGATCTTCACCTGGAACACGCTGCTGACCAGCGTGCTGGTGCTGATGGCCTTCCCGGTGCTCGCGGCCGCGCTGCTGGGGCTGGAGGCGACCCGCAGGTTCGGCGCGCACATCTTCGACCCGCGCAACGGCGGGGTCCTGCTGTGGCAGCACCTGTTCTGGTTCTTCGGCCATCCCGAGGTCTACGTCATCGCGCTGCCGTTCTTCGGCATCATCACCGAGGTCATCCCGGTCTTCAGCCGTAAGCCCATCTTCGGCTACATCGGCCTGGTCGGCGCCACCATCGCCATCACCGGCCTGTCGATGACCGTCTGGGCCCACCACATGTTCCCCACCGGCCAGGTCCTGCTGCCCTTCTTCTCCTTCATGTCCTTCCTCATCGCGATCCCGACGGGGGTGAAGTTCTTCAACTGGATCGGCACCATGTGGCGCGGCCACATCATGTTGCAGACCCCCATGCTGTTCGTGATCGGCTTCCTGGTCACCTTCCTGCTCGGCGGCCTGACCGGCGTCATCCTGGCCTCCCCGCCGCTGGACTTCCACGTGCACGACTCCTACTTCGTGGTCGCCCACTTCCACTACGTGGTCTTCGGCACCGTGGTGTTCGCCATGTTCGCGGGCTTCTACTTCTGGTGGCCCAAGATGACCGGCAAGATGCTCAACGAGAAGCTCGGCAAGTGGCACTTCTGGACGCTGTTCGTCGGCTTCCACGCCACCTTCCTGGTCCAGCACTGGCTGGGAGCGCGCGGCATGCCGCGCCGCTACGCCGACTACAGCGACCTGGACGGCTTCACCGGTCTGAACATGGTCTCCTCGGCCGGCGCGCTGCTGCTGGGCGCCTCGACCCTGCCGTTCATCTACAACCTGTGGTACACCGCCCGGCACGGCGAGCGGGTGACCGTCGACGACCCCTGGGGGTACGGCAACTCGCTGGAGTGGGCCACCTCCTGCCCGCCACCACGGCACAACTTCCTGTCGATCCCCAGCATCCGCTCCGAGCGCCCCGCCTTCGACCTGCACCACCCCAGGGCGGCCATGCAGCCGCGCCAGCTCGACCCGACCAAGCCCTCCGAGGAGATCTGACCGCGCTCCGGTACGTCCCGCTGTTTGGGGCCGCGGGACGAGGCCGTACGACCGGGGGCGGGCTCGCCTGGGACGGTGCGGAACGGTAAGGAACGGTCAGTTCGGGGCGGCCGCGCGGCGCAGGGCGATCTCCGTGGTCTCCCGGGGGTAGGGCGATCGGCGTACGGCCTCGGCGGGGGAGAGGAGACCCGCGGCCACCTCCTCGCACAGCCCGGCGAGAGCGGCGATCTCCGCCTGCTGCGCGGTCACGAACGCGCGGTCCACCGGGTCGCCGTGCCCGGGGACGAAGGTGACGACCGGGACGGTGCCTCGTCGGGCCGCGTCCCCGCTCCCGTCCTTCACGTCCCCGCTTCCGTCCTTCACGCCCCCGGTCACGCTCCCGCTTCCGGCCGCGTTCCCGGCTTCGGTCACGGCGCCGGATCCGGGCGTGCCGGGGTCGGGGGTGCCGGGGTCGGGATCGGTGGCGTCGTCGGCGAGGGAGAGCAGGGCGGCGACCGTGGCGGGCCACTCCAGGGGGTAGGCGTCCTCGTAGGCGGGCGGGGCGCCGTTCTCCACGAGGTCACCGGCGAAGACCACTCCGGCGTCCGGTACGTGGACCACCAGGTCGTTGCCGGAGTGACCGCGGCCGAGGTGGGCCAGGACGATCCGGCGACCGCCGACGATCAGTTCCGTCCGGCCGGTCACCAGGTGGTCGGGAGGCACGATCTCGGTCCCCTCGATGTCCGCGGCGACGTCCGGACGTCCCAGGTCCCGGTAGTACCGGGCCCACTCCCGCCTGGCCCGGTCACCGTTACGGATCAGGTCGGCGCGGCAGTCCCGGTGCCCCCAGACCGGGCCGCCGGGGAACGACCGGGTGCCGAAGGCGTGGTCGAAGTGCGAGTGGGTGATCGCCACCGTCCAGGGGGCGCCGGTGATCCGGCGGACCTCGGCGGCCAGCTCGGCCCCCTGCCGCTCGTCCCCGCGCGTGTCGACCACCAGGCAGCCGCCCTCGCCCACCACCAGCCCCACCGACAGGTCCAGCTCGGCGTACCGCCGCACCAGCACCCGGTCGGCCACCTCGACCCATCGTCCTTCCACGGCTCGTATTCTGCCTCGCCCACCGGGCCGGGCACATCAGGTCGGACGATCTCAGCGAAGCTTCGCGAAGAACTCGCGGACGTCGTCGACCAGCAGGTCCGGTGCCTCCATCGAGAGGAAGTGGCCGCCCCGCTCCAGCTCGGTCCAGCGCACCACGTTGTGGTCGCGTTCGGCCCAGCGGCGGATGGTGACGTCATGGGCGGAGACCAGCACGCCGGTCGGCACCGTCCCGCGCTGAGGGGTCCAGCCGCCCCCGTCCCCGCCCCAGCCGGCGTCGTCCGCGGCGGAGGCGTCGTCGGCCGTCCCGCCCCAGGCGTCCGCGGCGGTGTCGTCGGCCGTCCCGCCCCACGCGTTCGCGGAGATCTCCTCGTAGTAGATCTGCGCCGAGGATCCGGCCGTGCCGGTCAGCCAGTACACCGAGACGTCGGTCAGGATGCGGTCGCGGTCCACGCTCTCCTCGGGCAGCCCCTCCTCGGGGTCGGTCAGCTCCTTGAACTTCTCCACGATCCAGGCGAGCTGCCCGACGGGCGAGTCGTGCAGCCCGTACGTCACCGTCTGCGGCCGCTTGGAGTTGCACTGCAGGTAGCCGTCGTTGAAGTTCTCCATCGCCTGCCAGCGTCGCCGCTCGACCTCGGTCAGGCCGTCCATCTCGCCCTCGGCGCCGATGGGGAAGGTCAGCAGGGCGTTGACGTGCATCCCGATCACGCGGTCGGGGGCCTGGGCGCCCATCTGGGGGGCGACCCACGCGCCGGTGTCGTAGCCCTGCACGCCGTAGCGTTCGTATCCGAGCCGCTCCATCAGCCGTACGAAGATCCCGGCCATCCGGGCCGCGTTCATGCCCGGCCCGGCCAGCGGGGTGGAGAAGCCGAAGCCCGGCAGCGACGGGATCACCAGGTGGAAGGCCGTGGCGGGGTCGCCGCCGTGGGCGCGGGGGTCCGAGAGCGGGCCGATGACGTCGAGGAAGTCCGTGACCCCGCCCGGCCAGCCGTGCAGCAGGACCAGGGGGACGGCGTCGGGCTCGGGAGAGCGTACGTGCAGGAAGTGGACGTTCTGCTCGTCGATGGCGGTGACGTACTGCGGGATCCTGTTGAGCGCGGCCTCGTGCTCCCGCCAGTCGTACCCGGTACGCCAGTACTCGGCCAGGTCCCGCAGGTAGGCGACGGGCACCCCCCGGCTCCATCCGACCCCGGGCAGCTCGTCGGGCCAGCGGGTACCGGCCAGCCGCGCCTTGAGGTCGTCGAGCCGGGACTGCGGGACGTCGATGCGGAAGGGGTGCACGTCCTCGTGCGAGGTGTTCGTCATGCCGATGAATCTGTCAGCCGCTTAGGACGGATTCGCTCCTAAGCGCGTGACATTCTGGCGGCATGGTGGAGACCTCCGCGCGGCTGCTCACGCTGCTGTCGCTCCTGCAGACCCGCCGGGACTGGTCCGGTGCCGAGCTGGCCGAGCGCCTGGGCGTCTCCGGGCGTACGGTCCGCAGGGACATGGAACGGCTGCGCGGGCTCGGCTACCCGGTGCACGCCGTCCAGGGCACCGCCGGGTACCGGCTGGGCGCGGGCGCGTCGCTGCCGCCGCTGCTGCTCGACGACGACGAGGCGATCGCCGTGGCGGTCGGCCTGCGCACGGCGGCGGGCGGGCCGGTCACCGGGATCGAGGAGACCTCCCTGCGGGCGCTCACCAAGCTCGAACAGGTGCTGCCCTCCCGGCTGCGCCACCGGGTGAACACGCTGCACACGGCGACCGTGCGGGTCGGTGCCGGCGGGCCCGCGGTGAGCCCGGACACGCTGATGGCGATCGCCGACGCCTGCCGCCGCCACGAGCGGCTGCGCTTCGACTACGCCGCCCCTCGCGGTGGTGACACGGTCAGGTCGGTCGAGCCGCACAGCCTGGTCAGCTTCGGCCGTCACTGGTACCTCGTCGCCTGGGACACCGGCCGTGAGGACTGGCGCACCTTCAGGGTGGACCGGCTGACCCCCCGCGCCCCGACCGGCCCGCGGTTCACGCCCCGGCCACCGCCCGACGGCGACGTCGCGGCCTACCTGGCGCGGCGGCTGTCGTCGCGGGCCTGGCCGGTGCAGGCGACGGTCGTCCTGCACGAGTCCGCGGAGACCGTGGCGGACCGGGTGTGGCCCGGCATGGGCGTCGTCGAGGCCGTCGACGACGACGGCTGCCTGCTGCACGTCGGCGCCGAGACCCCGTCCGCGCTGGTCTGGATGATCACTTCGGTGGACACCGCCTTCACCCTGGTCAGCGGGCCGCCGGAACTCGTCGAGGCGCTGCGCGCCCAGGCCGAGCGGTGCCTGCGCGCCCTGGGGGAGGGCCCGCGGGACTGACGCGTCCGGAGCCGAGAGGACCGAGGCCGAGGCTCGGGGGCGGCCGAGGCTCAGGGTTGTCGAGGCTCAGGGCGGTCGGAGCTCAGGGGTTGTCGGGGCTCAGGCGTCGGCGAACCAGCCGCCGTGGAAACCGGCGGGCACCCGGCGCGGCAGCCGTACGGTCGCGACCGGCTCCAGCGTGCCGGCGTCCAGCACCAGCAGCGCCGAGGCGTCGGCGGCGGTGACGATCGACATCAGCCAGCCGTCGTCCTCGGCGCGGGCGCCGTCGGCGGGCACGAACACCGCCTCGCCCGTCGTGCCCCCGGTCGGCCTGACGACGCTCGCGCCGGTCCGCGCGTCGTACTTGACGACGGCGTCGTCGGCCACGGTGTACAGGTAGCGGCTCGGCAGGCCGGTGCGCTCCTCGTTGAGCGTGGGGAACTCGACCGGACGGTCGTCGAGGGCCTCCTCCTTGGCGTGGCCGCCGTCCAGGTCGAGCGTCCAGCGGTGCAGGGTCGAGCCGATCTGCAGGGAGGAGGTCTCGGCGGGCCCGGGGACGCCGGTCGCGCTGCCGCCCATGCTGCCCCACGTCTGCCGGAAGCTCTCGGGCGAGTACCGGACCGCGTCGAGGACGACCCGGCCGGCGGCGTCCTCGTGGGCGTTGCCGACGTGGAAGACGTAGCACGGGTCCACGTCGAACCAGCGCACCCGCCCGTCGGCGCGGCCCATCACGCCCAGCCGGGCGCCGTAGCCGTCGTCCCACCGGTAGGGCAGGCCGCGGCGGGCCTTGGCCATCTCGATGTCGAAGATCACCGGCAGGTCGAGCCACACCACGTGGTCACGGGTGATCGCGAAGTCGTGCATCATGGTCGGCCCGGGGACCTCGACCCGGCGGCTCTCGACCAGCTCCCCGCCGGCCGACAGGCGATGGTAGGTGAGGTAGGGCGGGGCGAAGCCGTACCCGAAGAAGAGCAGCTCCCCGGTGTCCGGGTCCCGCTTGGGGTGGGCGGTCATGGCCGTGGTCAGCCGGCCGCCGAAGTCGCAGGCGCCGACCGTGTCCAGCTCGGGGGTGACCTCGTACGGCAGCCCGTTCTCGACCAGCGCGAGCGTGCGGCCGGAGTGCCGGATCACGCTGGTGTTCGCGGTGACGGCGGCCAGGTCGCGCTCGCCGCCGGGCCGCAGCGAGAGGGCGCCGTCGGTGAACCGGGTGGTCCGCGTCCACCGGTTCCGGTACCACTCGGCGCGGCCGTCGCGCAGGCGGACGCCGTGCAGCATGCCGTGCCCGGCGAACCAGTGGCCCGAGTCCTCGCCCGGGCGCGGGTTGGGGCCGTTGCGCACGTAGCGGCCGGTCAGCTCGGCGGGGAGGACGCCCTCGACCGGCAGATCCCGGGCGCCGATCTCGTCGGCGACCGGTGCGAGGTCGCCCCGCAGGTAGGACGGAACCATGATCTCCCCTTTGATGTTCCAGTAGTGACATGTCGAAAGTAGACCTTCCAGATATGACATGTCAACATAGGAAGATACAATGTGGTCATGAGCCTCCGACACGCGTTGCTGGGCCTGCTCTCCGAGGGACCCGCGAGCGGATACGACCTGATGAAACTCTTCGACCTCTCCCTGGCCAACGTCTGGCCCGCCACGCAGAGCCAGCTCTACGGCGAGCTGGGCCGTCTGGCCGGTGCCGGGTTGATCGAGGTCGTCGCCGAGGGGCCCCGGGGCCGCAAGGAGTACGCGCTGACCGAGGCCGGCCTGTCGGAGCTGCGTCACTGGCTGACCCGGGTCGAGCCCGAGCAGGTGCGCCGCAGCGACATGCTGCTGCGGGTCTTCTTCCTCGGCGTCGTCGAACCCGCCGACGCCCACGCCTACCTGGCCAGGCAGGGCGCCATCGCCGCCGAGGAGCACGGACGGCTCGAGCTGATCCGGCCCGCGACCGAGGGCGACGAGCCCCTGTCGGTCTACGGACGGCTCGCGCTGGAGTGGGGGCTGCGGTTCACCGCCCTGCAGCGGGACTGGGCCGAGTGGGCCGCCCGCGAGATCGAGGCCGTCACCTCCGGGGACGCGACGCCCGAACGGTAGGGGCCGGTCGCGGTGCCCTGAGCCTCAGGTCCGGCCGCCTTCCGCGATTCCGGGCCTCAGGTCCGTTCCCGGCCTCGCCCCGGCGGGTTCCCCGGTCCGGCCGGACCTCAGGCCAGGACGCGGCCCACCATCCGCGCGTACATCCGCCCCGGGCTCGGCACCGACGACGGGTGCAGGAAGCCCGGGAGCATCGGCAGGTCCACCGCGAACGGCTGCAGCCGCTCGTACAGCACGTCCGCGCCGGAGGGGCGGTCGTCCGGGTCCTTCTCCAGCAGCTCGGAGACGAGGCGGTCCAGCTCGGCCGGCACCCCCGGCACCCGCGGCGGGCGCTCCTTGACCTGGCGCTCGAACACGGCGTACTCGGTGGGGCCGGTGAACAGCTGCCGGCCGGTCAGCATCTCGTGGATCACGCAGCCGAGGGCGTACAGGTCGCTGCGGGGGCCGGACAGGCCGCGCTGGATCTGCTCGGGCGCCATGTAGGACGGGGTGCCGAGGATCTGGCCCACCCGGGTGAACTGGGCGGTGTCGGCCTCGCGCAGCACGGCCAGGCCGAAGTCGAGGACCTTCACGCTCCCGTCCGGGCAGAGCATCAGGTTGGTCGGCTTCAGGTCGCGGTGGTGGATGGAGAGCGCGTGGGCGGCCGTCAGCACCGCGCAGGCCTGCGCGGCGATCGCCGCCGCCCAGGGCACCGGGAGCGGGCCGTGCTCGCTGACCACGTCGGCCACGGTGACGCCCTCGATGAACTGCATGACCTGGAACAGTCGCTGGTCGAAGGTGCCGAAGTCGTACAGGACGGGTGCGCCGGGGTGTTCCAGCCTGGCCAGGATGCGGGCCTCGCGCAGGAAACGGCGGTTCAGCTCCTCGTCGGACCCGGCGAGGAACCTCAGGAACTTCACGGCCACCCTGCGGTCGAGGTGCCTGTCGTGGGCGCCGTAGACGGCCCCCATGCCTCCCTGGCCCAGCGGGAGGTCGTCGAGCACGTATCGGTCGCCGATGACCATCGACCCTCCCATCGACGTGCCGGGCGTCACGCCCCGTGGTCGCACGGCCGGAGATGACCGTCGACCAGTCCGTCAAAGCCTAGCCGGATCAGTGTCTCCCCCAGCGTCCTCGTCACCCGGAGTCGATCTTCCAGCTCGAACAGCTCGCGGAAGGCCGTGCCGTACAGCCGCTGGTCGGCCAGGGGCAGCATGGGCACCCGCGTCCGCCGCACGTCCAGGCGGCTGGAGCCGGCATGGACCCTGGTGCCGTCGGCCGAGCGCAGGAAACCGGCGAGGAACGCCGAGTCGAGCCGCTGCGGGTCGACCCGGTAGAGCGTGAGCTGCGGCCCGAGCGCCGCGCCGCTCTGCGTGATCACCCTGACCGCGCCCAGCACGCTGGTCACCACGTCCCCGGGCCTGATCATGACCAGCGCCGGGTCGAGGACGGTGCGGCCGGAGGGCGAGGCGCCGGCCGCGGTGTCGTCGGCGGTCAGCACCGGCAGCGGGCCCTCGTCGGCCGACATCCGGGGCGGCGCCTGCAGGATCGTGATCAGGCCCGCCTTGGCCAGCTCGCCGACGGTGGTGGTCGGCAGGTCCTGGCGCTCGGCGAGCGGCTCCAGGGCCGGGGTGGCGTCCGGCAGCGTGGCCGAGGTGGCCCTGAACCTGTCCAGCGCGTCGGTGAAGTCGCGCAGGAAGTCCGGGCCGACCTGCTGCGGGCGGTGCCTGGCCGGGGTCAGGTCCACCTCGTCGTCGAGCAGGTCGATGATCCGCACCGTGCGGCCGTGGCCGCGCGGTTCGGCGTCGGGGTTCTCCAGGTACGCCCGCCAGGCCGGCTCCACCACCGACAGGTCGTCGGCGGCGTCCACCACCAGCAGCCGGGACGGCGGCCGTCCCCCGTCCGGGCGGCGGAGCATCCACAGGTCGGGGCCGCCGGGCGCGAGCGTCACCACGGCGCGCAGCGCCCCGGACCGGAGCAGGTTGCCGCGGATCCGCTTGCCCGGACGGCGACCGGCCGCCGCGGCGGGCATCAGGATCGCCACCAGGCCGCCCGGCCGCACGTGGGCCAGGCAGTGCTGCACCCAGGCGAGCTCGGACTCCCCGCGCGGCGGCAGGCCGTACTCCCAGCGCGGGTCGCCGGCCAGCTCGTCGTGCCCCCAGACCCGCTCGTTGAACGGGGGGTCGCAGACCACGGCGTCGGCGGCCTCGCCGGCCAGGCCGTCCTCGCGCAGGGAGTCGCCGGCGACGACCCGCGCCGGGGCCCCGCGCAGCAGCAGCCGCACCGCCGCGATCAGCGCGCTCGTCTCGCCGATCTCCTGCCCGGCCAGGACGGTCCTGCGGCGCGCCACCGCGTTCGCGCCCAGCAGCAGGGTCCCGACGCCGCACGCCGGGTCGAGGACGACGCCCCCGCTCCCGGCCGCCAGCCGGACCATCAGCGCGGCCACGTCGTCCCGGGTGACCGAGAGCTGGCGGGAGTGGGCCTCGACGTAGCGCTCGCACAGGAACTCGAACGCCTCCAGCGGGCCGCGTTCGGAGGCGAGCTCGGCGACCAGCCGGACGAGGGCCAGGTCCTCCAGGCGGAGATCGGACGGGCCCGGAAGGTCCGTCGTGACCTCGGCCGCCCGGGTGAGAGACTTCACCCCATGATCACGCCAGTCGGCGGGCTCGCGGCTCAGGAACAGCAGGAAGGCGCCGACCCTGGCCACCAGCTCGCCCAGCTTGAGGTCGTCCACCGAGGTGCGCATCCGCTGCCAGACCAGGTCGCCGAGCGAGATCTCGAACGACTTGCCGTTCGCGCGCAGCCACCCGGTGACCTCGGGCAGTGAGAAGAGCGGGCTGGAGGCGGTGCCGCTCACCGGCCGGGGGAAGTCCTCGTGACGGCGGCGCCAGTTGCTCACCGCTGCCCTCCCGACCCCGGCGAGGCGGGCGATGTCGCCCGCGTTCACGGTGATCTCCTGGCTCTCCTCCATGGAGGGTCACAGTAGTTCACTGTGCCGCGACGGTCTACAAGGACTTTGCTTGTGAAGTGCTTCAACCAATGATTTACTGCCCTCATGGCACTGAACCAACCACTGGCACTGCGCTACGCGGCCCGCTCGGACGTGGGTGTCCGTCGCGAGGCGAACGAGGACTCGGGCTACGCGAGCGTGCGCCTGCTCGCCATAGCCGACGGCATGGGCGGCCACGCGGGTGGAGAGGTCGCCAGCTCCCTAGCGGTCACCGCCATGGCCGCGCTGGACGAGAGCCTGCCGGGGGAGGGCGTCGACCTGCTGGCCACGCTCAAGGGCGTCGCCAGGGACGTGAACCACACGCTGCGCGAGATGAGCGAGCAGGACCCCACGCTGCGCGGCATGGGCACCACCTTGACCGCCATGCTCTGGGACGGTGCCACCTTCGCCCTCGCGCACGTCGGGGACTCGCGGGCCTACATGCTGCGCGACGGTGCCCTCTACCAGATCACCCACGACCACACCCTGGTCCAGTCGCTGGTGGACGAGGGGCGCATCACCCCCGAGCAGGCGGCCGAGCACCCGCGCCGGTCGATGGTGCTGCGGGTGCTGGAGGGCACCGGCGACGGCGAGCTGGACCTGTCGCTGCGCGAGGCCTACCCCGAGGACCGCTACCTGCTCTGCTCCGACGGCCTGACCGCCGTGGTCGGCCCGGAGACGCTGTTCAACACGCTGACCGAGATCTCCGACCCGGACGAGGCCGTCGGCCGGCTGATCGACCTGGCCAACCGCGGCGGCGGCCCCGACAACATCACCTGCATCGTGGCCGACTTCGCGGCGCCCACCGGTTCCACCCCGGCCGTCCCGGCCATCGTGGGCGCCGCGGCCGAGAGGAGACTCGCCCGGTGAGCCCCGCCGGGTGAACCTCACCGGATGAGCCTCGCCGGATCCCGGCCCGCACCCTGACCGGGATCCGTCCGGACCCGTCCGGATCCGACGCGTCCGGGTGCCGGCGGGCGTGGCGGGTGCCGGCGGGCACCGGTGGGTGCCGGTGGGCTCACGCGCTTGCGGTGCTCACCAGGTCTCGCCGGTGATGCGCTCGTACGCCTCCACGTAGCGCGCCCGGGTGACCTCCACGACCTCCGCGGGCACCTCGGGCGCGGGCTCCCTGCGGTCCCAGCCGGTGCCGGTGGCCCAGTCGCGCACGTACTGCTTGTCGAAGGAGAACTGCGGGCGGCCGGGCTCCCACCGGTCGGCGGGCCAGAAGCGGGAGGAGTCGGAGGTCAGCACCTCGTCGCCGAGCGTCAGCGTGCCGTCGGCGGCCCGGCCCAGCTCGATCTTGGTGTCGGCGATGATCACACCCCGCCCTGCGGCCAGCTCCGACCCGCGCCGGTAGATCTCCAGCGTGATCCGCCGGAACTCCCCGGCGGCCTCCGCGCCCTCCAGGGCGACGACGTCCTCGTAGGAGATGGGCTCGTCGTGCTCTCCCAGCGGTGCCTTGGTGCTGGGGGTGAAGATCGGCTCGGGCAGCCTGGACCCGTCCACCAGGCCGGGCGGGAGCGGCACGCCGGAGACCGTCCCGCTCGCCAGGTACTCCTTCAGGCCGCCACCGGTCAGGTAGCCGCGCGCGACGCACTCGACCCGCGCCATCTCCAGCCTCCGGCACCGCACCGCGCGCCCCTCGAACTCCGCCGGTACGTCGGTCGCCGAGATCACGTGGTTGGGCACGATGTCGGCGAGCCGCTCGAACCACCACAGCGACAGCCGGGTGAGGATCTTCCCCTTGTCCGGGATGGGGGTGGGCAGGATCACGTCGTACACCGACACCCGGTCGGACGCCACGAGGACGATGTCCCCGCGGTCCTCGTAGACGTCGCGGACCTTCCCGGAATGAAGAAGCTTCACTGCGTTCCCTGCTCTCGCACGGCCCGGCGGCCCCGCGGGCCACCGGTCATCGACCGACATCCGCCCACCGTATTGGACGCGCCCCGCGGGCCGTGCCGGGTGGTCCGCCCTGCCGGTGGGGGACGCCGGGCCGGTCCGGTCCGCCGTGCGAGGGCCACCCGGCCGCGCGGGGGCCGGGGAGACCGGGGGTCAGGCCGTCGGGGGGATCAGGCCCAGCAGGCGGCAGCAGCGCAGCACCGCGCCGGAGTCCCCGTCGAGGCGGAGCCTGCCCAGCACGACGGCCTCCAGCGGATCGAGCCGGCCCGCCCCGATCTCCACGAAGGTGACCGCGTCGGTGACGGCGAGCAGGTCGGGGGAGACGGCGCGGCCGGGGACGATCCGGGCCGTTCCCTCCTTGACCTCCAGGTGGAAGACCTCCTCGCGCCCGTCCTTGCCCGCGATCTGGAACTGGTAGCACTCGTCGGGGCCGTCCGCGGGAGGCGTGCGCATCATGGCCTCCACCGCGACCAGCGACCACTCCGGGCGCACCTCGTCGTGCGGGTCCGGCTCGGCCAGCAGCGGCATGCCCCACCGGGCCAGGCCCAGCACCACGGGACGGAGCGACTGGCCGGTCTCGGTCAGCCGGTAGCGGCGGGCCCGGCCGTCCGGGTCGGAGGTGAGCTGCTCCACCACCCCGGCCTCGCCCAGCAGCCTCAGCCGCACGGCCAGCAGGTTCGTGCCGATGCCGGGCAGGTTGGCCAGCAGCTCGTTGTAGCGGCGGGGCGCGACCAGCAGCTCCCGGACGATGAGCAGGGTCCACCGCTCACCGATCACGTCAAGGGCCGCGGCCAGGCCGCAGTACTGCCCGTAGTGTCTGCGCCCTTCCTTCATGAGGTGACTTTACTCGCATTAGGTATAGCGATGAACGCTCAGCGCCGGGTGAACAGCGCCTGGATCAGATAGGGCATCGCGAGCTCCTGGAAGTCGAGCTCCGGGTGGTGGTCGTTGATGGCGCCCTCGAAGACGAGGATGCCTAGCAGCGGGAAGATGAACAGCGGGTCGGCGTGCAGCCCGTGCCGGCGCTGCAGCTCGAACAGGTCCGCGGCGAAACGCAGCAGGTCGAAGTCGGCGGCACGGGCCCCGGTGACCGAGTCCACCAGGGCGACCATCTCGGCGGTGAACGCGGCGGCGTCCATGCCTGCCGGGTACCGGGCGGTGGAGAGCACGATCTCGGCGCAGCGCCGCCCGTTGCCGGTGCCCATCCGGAAGAACTCGGTGAAGGCCCGGCGCGCCGCCTCGGGCAGCCGGGTGGCGACCGCGCGGGCGGTCGCGGCCGGCAGGGCGCGACGCCGCCCGGTCAGCGTCGCGACGGCTCACAGGCCGGCGACGCGGGCGGCCACGCCGATCACCGTGCGGGTCACCGTGAGGACGCGCCCGGGGGCCGCGCCCAGGCCCGTGCCGGTACGCGGGGGCGCGCCGGCACGGCTCGCGGCGACGCTGGTCACTCGCTGAACCGGATCAGCTCGATGACGTTGCCGCTCGGGTCGGCGACACCGAAGTAGGGGCCGACGGGACTGTCCTGCAGGGACTCGTGGAGCAGCTCGGCGCCGGACTCGCGGAGCCGGGCGAACTCGGCCGCGACGTCGGCGACGGCCAGGTTGATCATGATGCACGCGCCGGACGGGTAGTCGGCCTTGGCGGGGCGCTCGGCGAGCTGCAGCAGCGGCCGGGGGCCGTCGTTGACCAGCTCCACGAAGTAGGGCGCCCCGGCGTCGGAGCGGACGGCGAACCCCAGGGCGTCGGTGTAGAAGGCCACCGCCTGGTCCATGTCGTGCACGTTGACGCTGATCACCGCGATGCGCGCCGCGTTCTCGGCCATGGGCACGAGTTCCGCCAGCTGCGCGGCTGAGGACTCGGCCAGCCCAGGCGGGCCCGCGACCGGCGACGGTCGCGGGCCCGTCCCGGGCTCCGGTACGGAGATCTCAAGCGGCGGGCGCGGCCCCGCCGGTTCCACCCCGTCCCACCCCGGTGCCCGCGGCGGCGTGACGTCACGGCACCCTCCCCCCCGAGAGGAACCTTCCTTGACGTCCCTGAGTTTCCGGCCGGGCAGCAAGCAGGACCCGAGTTACGCGCACGAGGACGGCACCCACTCGCTGCTCGTCACCGACATCATCCAGCGCGGCACGGCCAGCCAGATCTACCGGGCCCTCACCGACCCCACCTCCCTGGCCGCCTGGACCGGTGAGCCCGCCGGCGAGACCTCCGAGGGGGTGCGCTGGAGCATCGCGGAGTTCGGGCTGGCGGCGACCACCGCGGAGCTGGTCCTGGGCGAGCGGGTCGCGGTCACCATGGAGTGCGAGGGCTGGCCCACCCGCAGCAGCGTCGCCGAGATCAGGCTCTGGCCGACCCCCAGGGCGACCATGGTCGTGGTCACCCACCGCGGCCTGTCCGAAGCCGACCTGGAGCACGCCCGGCAGATGTGGGCGCCCCGTGTCCTGGACCGGATGCGCTGGTACATCTGCGCCGTCGGCCCGCAGAGCAGCCCGGTCGGCGTCGTCGACCGGGGTGAGAGGGGATGAGCCGGGTCGAGGCGCGGCTCGCCCCGCCTCCCGCGCCGGTGACGGCGTACGCGGTCTCGCTGCGCGGTGCCTTCACGGTCGCCTTCCTGCTGCGTGCCTCGCAGATGGGGACCATCGCCATCATCGTCCCCTACCTGCTGGACCGCGGGGTCGAGCTGGCGATGCTCGGCACCGTCATGGTCTGCTCGGCGTTCGGCGCCGCCGCGTCCAACCTGATCACCGGACGGCTGGTGGACCGCTTCGGGGCCTGGCGGGCCCTGGTCGGCGGCTGCGCGGTGGCGTTCCTCGGCGCGCCGGCCTTCATCATGATCTCCTTCCTCCCGGCGATGGCCGCCGCCTACCTGTTCACCACGGGCGGCATGGCGGCGGCCGGGAACGCGTTGCGCACCACGATCGGCCTGGGCACCCCCGCGGACGAGCACGAGCGGACCTTCGGCCGGTTCAACAGCGTGGGGACGGCCGGGGCGCTGGTCGGGCCGATCCTGGTCGGCCTGGTCGTGATCGACGGCACCGCCGCCGCCCCCTGGTTCGCGGTGGTGGCCCTGGGCAGCGCCGGGGTCGTCAGCCTGCTGAGCCGCAGGCCGGCCCTGCCCGTCGAGCTGCGCAAGGACGGCGCCAAGGCCGCCGAGAGCACAGAGAGCACAGAGAGCACAGAGAGCACAGAGAGCACAGAGAGCACAGAGAGCACAGAGAGCACAGAGAGCACAGAGAGCACAGAGAGCACCGGGACCACCGAGAGCACCGAGGACGCCGGGTCCACCGGGGATGCCGGACCCACCGGGGGCACCGGGGGCACCGGGGGCACCGCGAAGGCGGACGGGGCCGCCCCGGCCGGGCAGGCGACGGCGGAGAACCCCTCGCTGCTGGACGTGCTGCGCTCCATCGGCCCGGTTGGTCGCCCTGGTCTCGGCCACCGCCACCATGTACGGCGTCTACGCCGTGCTGTGGGGTCCCTACCTGCGCGAGCTGGGCGCGGCCGACCCGATCATCCCCTGGTCGTTCACCGCGACGATGCTGCCGGTGGTGCTGCTGTCGCCGCACGCCTCCAAGGTGCTGCCCGACACCCCGCGCCGGCTGGTGGTGGGCGTCGTCACCGGCCTGCTGGGCGTGCTGGCCTTCGCGTACGCGCTGACGATCAGCATCTGGATGGCCATCGTGATCTCGGTGGTCGAGGGCGTGCTGATGGCCGTCTCGGTCCCCCTCACCTACGCGCTGATCACCAAGCTGGCGCCGCCGGCGGCACTCGGCCGCTCCTTCGGCGTGGCCAGCGCCTCGGACTCGATCTCCTCGGGCATCGGTACCTCGATCGCGGGGGTGCTGATCGCCGCGGGCGGCGTGGCGTTCGTCTTCCAGCTGGCCGGTGCCTACTGCGTGCTCGGCACCGCCCTGGCGATGTTCTGGTGGTGGCGCAAGAGCGTCCGGCGCTGAACCTCCCCGGGTACGGCGGCCCGTGACCCGGGCCGCCGTACCGGAGGGGCGTCGTGTCTTGAAAGACCAGTGTCCTGGGACAACCGTGTCCCGGAAGAACCTGTGCTCCGGAAGGCCCGCGCCCCGGAAGACCTGGTGCCCCGGGGCGAGGCCGCGCCGATCAGGAGGCCGGCGCGTCCAGGATCGGGATCAGCTGCTCCTCCTCGTAGGTCAGGTGGGCCTCCAGCTCGCCGGTGAGCCGCTCGACCTCGGTGAGCACCGGCAGCGGGTCGGTGCGGTCGGCGGAGACGACCTCGCGCAGGTCGCCGAGAAGGACCGCGATCCTGTCGTGCTCCTCGCGGAGCCGCTCCAGGACCGGCTCCAGGTCGGGACGGTCGCGCCCCAGCATCGGGAACATCATCATGTCCTCGCCGGTGTGGTGGTTGTGCAGCCCCTGGCAGAGCGTCAGGCAGTTCACCCGGAGCTGGGCGCCCAGGCCCGGACCCGACCGCGAGACCTCCTCGCGGATCAGGGACAGCTCCCGCCGGAACGCGTCGTGGACCAGCTTCAGGTGCGCGCCCCAGGACGTGACGTTCGGCGCCGGAGGCCCGTCCCCGGCGTGTTCGAGGGCGACCACCGGGATGACGCGGTCGGTCTTGGCCTGGTACTCCGCCCACCCGGGGTCGGCCTCGGCCGCGCGGGCGAAGACCCGGTCGCGTTCGGCGCCCTCCAGCACGACGGCCCGCGCCTCGTAGGTGAAGGCGCCGGTCTCGATCGTGACCCGGGGGTCGGCCACCAGGTTGTGGAACCACGCCGGGTGTCTCGGCGCGCCCGCGGCCGACGCGATCACCAGGACCCGGCCACCGCCGTCGGGAAGGTAGCCGAGCGGGGTCGTGTGCGGGGTGCCGGACCGCGCGCCGACCGTGGTCAGCAGCAGCAGCCGGGCCCCCTCGAAGAAACCGCCGACCCGGCCCGCGTTGGCCCGGAACTCCTCGATGACCTGCCGGTTGAAATCATTGGGCATTCTCTGTACGCACTCCTGTGTCGATGGCCCGCGAACCGTTCGCGGGCATGGCGGATGACCGCACGGCGGGAAATGCGAAATCACCGTCGGGTGATGCCGTCCGCGATGCGGGTGACAATGGGAAAGGGCATGCCGGATATCCGGCGGGGGCGGATGACCCGCCCGCGGGACCGGTTCGTCAAAGGCACGCTGAAGCGACGGTGACCTGCACCGTCGTACTCATGAGAACGTCGCGCGGAATGCGCGGGAAAAGAAAAGGCGGGCCCCTGGCCCGCCCGGCGATCACGCCGTGGCCGGGCTACTCACTCGCTCTTGGCACAAGGCCGACCCGGCAGTCATGAATTCAATGTAGTGCCTGACGGCCGGACGGGGCAACACGGGTTTTTCGTAGGACGCCTTTCACCGGCGCGTTCTCCCGGAGGCCCTTTCCGCGCACCCGCGGACGGACGGGTGGGCGGGCGGCCGGACGCCGCCCGCCCACCGGGGTCACGGCTCGGCGGACAGCCGGTCGGCGGCGTGCTCGATGGCGGTGCTCACCCGGTCGGCCAGCAGGCCGACCGCGCCCACCGCGCGGGTCACCGGGTCGTCCCCGGCGCCGCCGAGGGCCTGCGAGCGCACGTGGGCCGCCTTCACCTCCGCCCACCGGGCGGCCTGCTCCGGCGTCATGGTGCCGCGCAGCTCGGCCAGCTTGAGCAGGTTGGACTCCGCCCCCGAGGTGAGCGTCTGCGCCTCGCCGGCGTAGTGGTCGTCGATCACCGCCTCCAGCTCGGCGTCGTTCATCACCGGCACGACCCGCGCCGCGAGCCGGTTCATGTTCCGGTACGAGCCCTGGAGCCGGAACGGCGGCTCGGTCCGCGAGGCGTCCGACCGCGCGGCCGAGGCGATGTACTCCCGGTTGCACGCCAGCACCGTCCGCTGGATCCGCAGCAGCTTGCGCAGCACCGCCAGGATCTGCTCCAGCTCCGTCGGGGAGTACGGATGGGAGAGCCGGTCGGCGCGGACCCCCTCCTCGCCCCGCGCCAGCCGCACCAGCAGGCGGACGTCGTCCCGGTCCCGGGTGGAGAGCGGGGCCAGCACCGGGTTGGAGGTCAGCGCGTTGTCGATGTAGCTCAGCGCGAACAGCTCCTCCCGGCCGGAGAGCACGTCGCCCAGGTTCCACACGTCGGCGCGGTTGGCCAGCATGTCCGGGATGCGGAACCGCCCGCCCGACTCGGTGTACGGGTTGCCCGCCATGCAGACCGCGAAACGCTTGCCCCGCAGGTCGTAGGTGCGGGCACGGCCCTCCCGGACGCCCTCCATCCGGCGCTGGCCGTCGCAGAGCGAGATGAACCTCTGCAGCAGCTCGGGGGAGGTGTGCTGGACGTCGTCCAGGTACAGCAGGACGTTGTTGCCCATCTCCAGCGCGAAGGAGATCTTCTCGACCTCCTGCCGGGCCGTGGCGTCGGGCGCCCGCGCCGGGTCCAGCGAGGTGACCAGGTGACCCAGGGCCGGCCCGTCGACCTTCACGAAGATCATCCCGAGCCGGTCGGCCACGTACTCCATCAGCGTGGTCTTGCCGTAGCCGGGCGGGGAGACGAGCAGCAGCATGCCCATCTGGTCGGTCCGCTCGGCGTCACCGGCCGCGCCGAGCTGCTTGGCCAGGTTGTCGCCGATCAGCGGCAGGTAGACCTCGTCGAGCAGCCGGTTGCGGACGAAGGTGCTCATCACCTTCGGCCGGAACTCCTCCAGCCGCAGCCGCTCGCGCTCGGCCGCGACCAGCTCGTTGCGCCGCCGCTGGTAGGCGCGGTACGCCGGGACCCGGTGCTCGCGGAAGCGCCGGGTCCTGGTCAGGAACTCGTCCAGGCGCAGCTCCATCCGGCGCGCGGAGATCCGGGGATGGGTGCCTAGCAGGTCCTCGACCGTGACGGCCGTCGCCGAGCGCGAGTCGTACCGCGGCAGCTCGCACAGCAGCACGGCCACCGCCTCGGCCCGCTCCGGCGACCCGTCCCGGCCCGGCCGTCCCGCCCCGGCCTCCTCGGCGGAGCCGGTCCCGGAGCCCGCCGCCACGACGCCCGCGCCCGGATCCGCGCCCGGGTCCGTCGCGGGGCCCGTCACGGTCTCCCGGGCGGAGACGTCGAAGGCGAACAGCCACGCCTCGGCCAGGCGGAGGCGACCGGCCAGGTCGTCGCCGAGCGCCCGCAGGTCGTCCTCGAACTCCGCGCGGGCGGGTCCCAGCGCCCGTTCGAACCGCTCCAGCAGCGACCGGGCCCCGGCGCTCGTCACGAACCCGTCCGGCCCGCCCGCGAGCTCCTCGAAGAGGTACTCCCCGGCGTCGCCCATGACGTCGGTGTGGTCCGTGTCGTCCCCGGTGTTCCCGGTGTGCCCGCCGTCCCCGGCGCGCACGGTCTTCAGGAAGGACCCGATCGCGCGGGCCAGGGCCTCCCGGGTCTCCCGCACCGCCTCCACGCGGCCGAACAGGGACCGTGCGCGGGCCAGCGACCTCACCCGGGTCGTCCAGGCCGCGCGGGCGCCGGTGTCGGCGCCGAACGCCCAGAACAGCTGGGCCGCGGCCCTGGCCGCCGGCGGGTGGCGCAGCAGGCCCGCGTCCGCGCGCAGCCGGAGCAGGGCCCGCAGGACGAGGGTGGCGTCGTGGTCGTGGACGCCGCGCTCGTACCCCTCGTCGTAGCGGCTCTCCGCCACCCGGCGGACGATCTCCAGCAGCTCGCCGCCGTCGGACGCCGCCGCCTCCTCCAGCGCCTCCACCGGGATCGGGGTCCCGCCCGCGCGCAGGACGCCGTCCTCGGCCGCGGCCAGGACCGAGGCGGCCAGGTGCTCGCACCGGTAGACCTCCGGCGACTCCGAGACGACCGGCTGCTCCCAGAACGGCCGGGTCCCGGCGAAGGCCGCGTCCCGTACCGGGGAGCGGTAGTCGGTCCCGGTGACGGCGAACGCCAGGCCGCCCTCGTGGGGGACCAGGGTCAGGTCGGCCGGCCGGGTGTTGACCGCGAACAGGTGCCGGCCGAGCCGGATGGTCTCGCCGCCGTCGGCGTAGAGGTCCATCCGGTCGCGCAGGGCCCGGCCCGCCTCCTGGCGGGCCGACGTGATCCGTCCTTCCAGCTCCTCCGCGCGGACCTGGTCGCCCAGCGCGCGCAGCTCCCCGGCCACGGCCCTGAGCTTGAGCACCATCGGGTCGGACCCGAAGTAGGTGTTGACCTCGTCCAGGGACGCCAGGGCGGCCACCCGGCGCCGTACCCCGGCCAGGATCCGGGTCGCGGAGTCGGCCAGCCGGTCGGCCCGGCGGGCCCGTTCGTCGAGCAGCGCCTGGCGGCGTGAGGAGAACGCCTCGTAGACGTCCTCCCGCCTGGCCGCCAGCCGCTCCAGGAAGTCGTCGAACTCGGCGAAGCGCGACTCCAGGTTCTCCAGCTGGAGCATCAGCCGGCCCAGTTGCTCGTCGCAGCGCTCGGGGGTGTCGGACATCGCCAGCGCACCGGTGACCGCCTGCCCCAGCAGGGCGTACTCGGCGGCGAACGCGGCCCGCCCCTCACCGGCCAGCAGCTCCGTACGGCGGGCCTGGAGCGTGGCGCGGGCGCGGTTGACGCCGCCGAGCACCTCGCCGACCCGTTCCAGGATGGCGGTGCGCACGGTGGCGTCGGTGATGTCGAGCGTGCCGACCACCTCGACCAGGACCTCCAGGCCGCGCGCCTGCCGGTCCAGCCGCTCGGCGACCGGCCCGGCCTCGGCCACGGTGGCGATCGCGCCCGCGTCCGCGACCAGCCGCCCGACCTCGGCGTGGTAGCCGGCGAAGGCGTCCTGCTCGCCGAGGAAGCCCGCGGCGCCCCGCGCGGTGGCGTCCAGCTCGGCGGACAGCTCCGCCCCCAGCGCGTCGATCCCGCCGGTGTCGACGTACCGCATCTCGCGCAGGGTCACCAGGTGCCCCTGGGCGCGGCGCAGCTCCGACAGCCGGTCCACCCATCCCTGGGCGGACCGGGGCGCGTCGACGCGTGCCCGCCGTACCAGCGCGGTGACGTCGGCGCCTGCGGCCTCCAGCGCCTCGGCCGCCTGCCGGGTGAGCTCCTGGACCGCCTCGAACTCGTCCAGCACCTGCTCGGCGGTGGCCCGCACGTCGGCGAGCGGGCCGTGCAGACGGTGCTCGCCCACCCAGTGGTAGCGGTCGAAGACCCGGGCGCAGGCGGCGATCAGCGCCTCGAAGACCGGCACCGACGGCGACATCTCCTCGGTCATGCGGGCCACCGACAGGCAGTCGGAGATGCCCCGCACCAGCTCGGCGTTGCCGATCCGCTCCAGCGGCCCGGTGCCCGCGGGCCGCCCGGCGGCGTACAGGTCGGACTGGTAGGCCGTCTGCCAGACCTGCATGGGGTGGACGCGGGTGGGCTCGTCGGAGACCGCCGTGAGGACCACCAGCGTGCCGTCGTCGAACAGCGAGTACCCGTGACAGGACAGCGGCGTCGCCACCTGCTTGCGGATCACGTTGTACGGCAGCAGCAGCGACCGCCCCTGTGCTCCGGCGTGGAAGACGTAGAGCACGTCCTCGCCGTTGGGGGAGCGGACGACCCGCTCGAACTCCAGGCCGGACACGTCGGTGTCGAAGGTCTTGCCGGCCCCGGTGGACAGGTGGTAGCCGCCGGGGAAGATGATCCCCTGGTCCTCGGGCAGGCGCAGGCACGCCTGCCCGATGCCGTCGAGGCGGACCACGCCCTTGGTGCGGGTGTTGAAGACCAGGTGCCGCCACTCGGTCTCCTTGTACGGGCGCACCCTCAGCAGGATCAGCGGGCCGACCCTGGCATGCTGGACCTCCGCGTCGGCCAGGCTCTGCAGCGGCTCGTCGACGGGCTCCCGGTAGATCCCCTCGCCGGTCTCGGTGTTGTTCTCGATCTTGACGGTGAGGTCGCCGCCGACCGTCTCGACGAACACCTCGCCCTCGATCGAGATGTGCGGGTGGCGTCCCATGACGTGGTCGTCGCGGGTGGCCGGGATCCACTCGAAGTCGTGCGAGGGCGGGAACGTGTGGTCGCGCTCGCCGCGGTCGTCGATGTAGGTGAGCGTGCCGTCGGTCTCGACCTGCCAGCGCAGCACGCGGGTGTCCTGCGGGCCGGTCCGGAAGACGGCCAGCAGCCTGCCCTCGACGCGGCGCAGCCGGAGCAGCCGGGTCTCCCGGTAGTACCGGTGGAGCTCGGCGAAGTCGTGCTCGAAGCGGGGGTCGCGGAACATCGGCGCGGGGTCGAAGCGGAACGGCCTGCCCGCCTCGCCCGCGCCGTCCGCGGCCCCGTTCCCTGCGGCCCCGTTCCCGGTGGCCTCGTTGCCCGCGGCCCCGTTCCCCGCGCCGCCGGGGGCACCGGCGGGGCCGGTGTCCCGTACGAACCGGTGCACGGAGAAGACGTCCTCGACGGTCGTCTCCGGCTTCAACCCGATGAACACGTTGTAGCCGAAGAGCATGAGCCCGCCGATCGACACGATGTCGCGCGGCACGCAGTTGTTCTCGGTGCGGATCCGCTCGGTGCCCAGCAGGCGCATCTCGGTCCCGCCGAACACCGCCAGGCGTTCGGCGTTGAGCGCGTCGGCCCGCCGGGCCAGCTCGGCGGCCTGTTCGGCCAGCCGGGCGCGGAGCACCTCGTAGGTGCCCGCGTCCAGCCCCGCCCCCTCGCCGGGGGCCCCGATGACGGCTTCGGCCGTGGAGGACGTCACCGCCGGGCGGAGTCGAGCGTGCCGGCCGGGATCTCGGTGGCGCCGGACGCCTGCGCCTCGGCCAGCAGGACACGCAGCCTGTCGGCGTCGGGCCCGCCCTCCTTGACCAGCTTCATCAGCAGCGCCGAGAGGGAGAGGTCGCGCACGCCCGCGGTGTCGATCGAGCCCAGCATCCCGGCCAGGTCGGCGGGAAGGCTCGCCGAACCGTCCAGGTACGGCCCGGCCAGCGTCCTGGCGACGTCGGAGTGCTCCATGAAGCCGTCCACCGCCTTGCCCATGGTGATCGAGCCCATCAGCCGGTCGAAGAACACGCTGTCGCCGCCGACGATGTCGATGTTGGCCTTGGACAGGCCGGCCGACAGGACCGAGGCCTGCGCCTCGGCGATCCTGCGCTGCACCTCCACCCCGGCGAGCCGGATCTCCTTCTCCGCCTCCAGCCGCAGGCGGTACTCCTCGTGGGCGCGGGTCGCGTCGTCGAGCGCGGCCATCGCCGCGGCCTTCTCGGTCAGGCCCTCGGCCTCGGCCTTGAGCTTCTCGCCGATCGCGGTGGCCGCGGCCAGCGCCTTGGCCTGCTCACCCTCGGCCTCGGCCTTGAGCCTCTCGCGCACCGAGGTGGCCACGGCGAGCGCCTTGGCCTGGTCGCCCTCGGCGACCGCCAGCGCCCGCTCCCGTTCGACGGTGGCCTCGGCGCGGCCGACCTTCTCGATCGCCGCGGCGTCCCGCTCGCGCACCTGCACCTCGGCCAGACCGGCCGCCGCGACCTCGGCCTGCACGCCCTCGGCCAGGCGGATCTTGGCGCGGGCGTCGAGCTCGGCGGCCTGCTGCCGGGACTCGGCCAGCACCAGCGCCTCGCGGGCCCGGTGCCTGGACGCGGCCTCGGAGGCCTCGGCCGCCTTGATGTCCTTGACCAGGTTCTCCTGCGCCTCGGCCTCGGCCTGGATGATCACGGCCTGGCGGGTCCGCTCGGCCTCCTCGACCACCCGCAGGCGCTTGATGCTCTCCTCCTGCTCCGCGACCGTCCTCTCGACGACGATCCGCTCGCGGACGACCTCGGCGATGGAGCGCTTCTCGCCCTCCACCTCCTTGTCCTTGGAGATGCGCGACAGCTCGGTCTCGCGCTCGCGGGCGATGACCTCCAGCAGGCGGTCCTTCTCGATGCGCTCGGTCTCGATGGCGAGGACCCGCTCGCGGTTCTTCGCCGCGACCGCGATCTCACGGGCCTGGTTCTCCTGCTGGACGCCGAGCTGCTCGTCGGTACGCAGCCCGGCGGCGTGCGCCTTGAGCCGCTCCTCGGCCTGCACCTTGGCGGTCTCGGCCTCCTCGCGGGCGCGCATGGTCGCGACCTCGCGCTTCTGCTTGGTCTCCGCGTCGGCCTGGCGGCGCTCCAGCTCCAGGATGGCCTCCCGCGCGTCCACGTTCTGGCGGGTGATCTCCTTCTCCTCGCGGCGCTGGAACTCGTTGGTGCGCACGTGCTCGATCGCGGTCAGCTCGGTGATCTTCCTGATGCCCTGCGCGTCGAGGATGTTGTTCCTGTCCATGGAGAGCAGCGAGGTCTGCTCCAGGTAGTCGATGGCCGCGTCCTCGAGGCTGTAGCCGTTGAGGTCGGTGCCGATGACCTGGATGATCTGGTCGCGGAAGTGGTCGCGCTGGGTGTAGAGGTCGACGAAGTCGAGCTGCTTGCCGACCGTCTTGAGCGCCTCGGAGAACTTGGCGTTGAACAGCTCCTGCAGCGTCTCCTGGTGGCTGGCGCGGGCGGTCCCGATCGCCTGGGCGACCTTCACCACGTCCTCGACGGTCTTGTTGACGCGGACGAAGAAGGTGATGCGGATGTCGGCGCGGATGTTGTCGCGGCAGATCAGGCCCTCCCGGCCGGTCCGCGCGATCTCGATGGTCTTCACCGAGATGTCCATCAGCTCCGCCTTGTGGAAGACGGGCAGCACGACGGCGCCGGTGAAGGTGACGTCCACCTTGTTGATCTTGGAGACGATCAGTGCCTTGCCCTGTTCCACCTTGTTGAACAGGCGGCTGACCAGGAAGAGCAGGCCGATGACGAGCAGGAGGACGACGGCGAGCAGGATGCCGAGTCCGGTGGAGATGACGTCCATGTGGTCCCTCGGTTAAATCGGACGATCGGGGTCGAGTTCCGCGTCGTACGGCATCACCCAGAAGAATTCGCCGGGAAGGTCATAGGCGAATATCAGGGCGGTGCTGCCGGCTGCGAAATCCTCGTCGCCGGTCTGTCGTACCTGTACGAGAGCGGAGGAGCCGTCCGCGGAGGTGACCTCGGCCTGACCGAAGTCGCGGCCGACCCGCCTGGTGCGGATGACGCATGTGCGGCCCACGAAGTCGGCGCGGGAGGGGACGCGCTCCTTCGGGACGAGACGCCGCATCGAGAGGACGACGATGCGCGTGCACGCCCAGGCGCAGAGCAGTGCCCCGAGGAGCACCGCGACCAGGGCGGGGGTGCCGGTGACCAGGGTGCCGCCCACCAGGCAGGCGAACCAGGCGACGGCGACCAGCAGCGAGACGGCCACCGCGGCCGGGACCCCGCCGAGTCCCAGGCCGCCCAGGAGGCCGGTGGCGTTCGCGGCGCCGGGGCCTCCAGAGCCGTCAGGGCCGTCAGAGCCGTCGAGGGGACCGTCGTCGAACCCGAACACCCCGGCCACGACGAGCACCCAGTAAAGGACGATCACCAGGAGCAGGAACGTGAAAAGAACGGTCGGGAAAGAGAGCGCGGCGTCGAAGAACGGCCCCATCGGCGTGTCGGATCCCCCTGCTGGCGTACCGGATCGCGCTCCCCCGAGCGCGCGCTCATCACTATGTAGAGATAAAGACTGAATAAAAGGAAAAGTTCCCTGAAGCGGGAAATATTCGTATACGTGATCGGCGCGGGGAGCCCGGTGGTCTCAGGGGTCCCGGCAGAACGATCCGGGCGTCCTCCGTCCCGCGCAGGGGCGCGGGCGTCCGCCCTGAGGCATGGTGGACCGGCTCGGACGGCGCGACGAACCGCGCCTATCCTTCTCCCATGGCACTGCTGTTCGAGAATCGCGCGTCCGACTCACCCTGGGTCGACACCGTGTGGACCTGCACGAGCGACCGGGTCGCGGAGATGACCTCGGTGGCGGCGGTGTGCTGGGGCCTGGTGTTCTGGGAACTCGACGGCACGGCGTACGCGAACGTCTCCGGTCCCGAGACCGGGACCGGCACCGCGCAGGTGCCGGAGGGCGCGACCTTCGTCGGCATCGAGTTCGCGGTGGGCACCTCGCTCCGGACCGTGCCCACACCGGCCCTGGTCGACCGTGGCGTCGCGCTCCCCGACGTCACGCACCGGACCTTCCGGCTGGACGGTCTCCGCTGGGGGACGCCCGGTCCCGACGACGTCGAGGCCCTGGTCGACCGCCTGGTGCGCGCCGGAACCGTGGTCCGCGACCCGCTGGTCGCCGAGGTCCGCCGAGGCCACCGTCCGGTGGCCTCGGAACGCACCGTCGAACGCCGGTTCCGCGCCGCGACCGGCCTCACCCAGGGCGCCGTGCGGCAGATCGAACGCGTCCGCGGCGCCTCGGCGCTGCTGGCCGCCGGCACTCCGGTCGCCGACGTCGTCTCCGAGCTCGGCTACTTCGACGAGCCGCACCTGGCCCGTGCGCTGCGCCGGTACGTCGGGCGTACGGCACTGCAACTCCGCGAGGGCACCGGCGGCGCGATCGCCCTGGACCTGGGTCAGCCGACGACGTCGTAGATCATCTTGACGACGCCGTTCGGGTAGGACTCCGACGTCCGCAGGCGCAGTGTCTTCTTGTCCTGGTCCGCCCTGCTGAACAGGCTCTTGCCGGCTCCGAGCAGCACCGGGAAGACGAGCAGGTTGTACCGGTCGATCAGGCCCGCGTCCGACAGGCGCCGGGCGAGCTCCGCGCTCCCGTGGATGAAGATCGCGCCACCCTCGCTCTTCTTGAGCTCGGCGACGTCCTCGGTCGAGCGCAGGATCGTCGTCGCCCCCCAGCCCTCGACGAGGGCGTCATCGGGCAGCGTGGACGAGACCACGTACTTGGGCAGTTCCTTGTAGGCGGCGTGGTCCTCCGAGTCACGCCAGAACGGTGCGAACGCCTCGTAGCTGCGGCGGCCGAACATCAGCGCCGTCGTGTCCTCGAGCTCCTCGCCCTTGAGCGAGAACGCCTCGGGCAGGAACTCGATGTCGTTGACCACCCAGCCACCGCTGCGGTGCCCCTCGCTCGGCCCGCCCGGGGAGTCCACGACGCCGTCGAGCGAAACGAACGCGGTATAGACCAGATCACGCATATGACGTTCTCCTCAGTGCCCGGCGACGAGGCCGCCGGGTGGATCGACCAGCAGATGAGCGCGGGCACGCCGACGCGGCGAAGTGCCCACACCCATGCTAGGAAACACCGCCGTGGCCGTCTTGTACGGAACCGGCGGCCCGAGGAGGTGGCGGCGACGCACGACCGGGCGGTGGCCGGTGCGGACCGGCGCCGGCGCCGCCCGCCCCGCGCGGCGGAGCGGGCGGGGCGTCCCGGTCCCGCGGCCTCAGGCGGGACGGGTGATCATGTAGGCGAGGCCGACGAGGATCACGACGGGAATGAGCCAGACCACGGCCTCGATGGCGAATTCCTTGTACACGGGAGCATCCCTCCGCAACGGCGATCGGCAGGAGTACGGATCTCCGACGATAACCGCCGCAGCCGTCCCCGGCCAGGACCCGGCGGCCGTGCGCCCGGGCGGCCCGTCGTTCTCCGTGCGGATCACCGGTTCCCGGTCCGGGGTGCCGTCCTACGCGGGGTCGGCGGAACCGACCACCACCGGCTCGTCGGAGAGCTCCCCCTCGACCACGTCGGCGACCACGCAGGTGATGTTGTCGGGTCCCCCCGCCTCGCGGGCGAGCTCGATCAGCTGCCGGGTCACCTCCTTCAGGTCGTCGACCTCGGCGAGCACCTGGCGCAGCCGCTCGGCCTCGACCACCCCGGACAGCCCGTCGGAGCAGAGCAGGTAACGGTCCCCGAGTTCGGCGTCCCGCAGGGAGAGGTCGAGTTCGAGGTTCTCGCCGCCGTCGAGGACCTGCAGCAGGATCGACCGGTGCGGGTGGCGGGCGGCCTCCTCGGCGGTGATCCTGCCGTCGTCCATCAGCGTCTGGACCAGGGTGTGGTCATAGGTGATCTGGTACAGGTCGCCGTTGCGCAACAGGTAGGCGCGGGAGTCGCCGATGTGGGCGAGGGCGACGCGCGACCCGTTCCAGAGCATGAGGGTCAGGGTGGTGCCCATGCCGCTGAGCGTCGGGTCCTCCTCGACCAGCTCGCGCAGGCGCTGGTTGGCCCTGCGGACCCCGGCCTCGGCCGCGGCGGCGAGGTCGCCGGGGCACTCCTGGTCCAGGGACGCGACGGTGGCGATCGCCGCGGAGCTGGCGACCTCGCCGCCCACGTGGCCGCCCATCCCGTCGGCGACGGCGAGGAGCCGCGCGCCGGCGTAGGCGGCGTCCTCGTTGCCTTGCCGGACCCGGCCCACATCGGAGCCTGCCGTATAGCGCAGCGTGATCATATGCACACCACTGGATCGTCGAGTTGCACGAGCTAAGCCGCTTTCGGACAGTTGGGATGGGCACGGGCGAACCGAGATGTTCCACGATCCACTGAACACCATGGTGGCGCAAGCGGCCTGGGGAAGTGTTGCCACATCTGTTGACGGCCGTGGCGGCGCGTAAGCTGTTTCAGAACCACTCTCCTGGGCCCCTTCGGTGCGGTTGCACCGTGCCCGGAGTTCCGCGCCTTACGCACCGAGGAGACCAGGAATGGCCGCGATCATTCAGGAGGCGGCACGGCGCCGCACGTTCGCGGTGATCAGCCACCCCGACGCGGGTAAGTCGACCATGACCGAGGCGCTGGCCCTGCACGCCTCGGCGATCAGCCAGGCCGGCGCGGTGCACGGCAAGTCCGGGCGGCGCGGGGTGACCTCCGACTGGATGGAGATGGAGAAGGCCAGGGGCATCTCCATCACCTCGGCCGCGCTCCGCTTCGAGTACCGCGGGCACATGTTCAACCTGGTCGACACCCCCGGTCACGCCGACTTCTCCGAGGACACCTACCGGGTGCTGGCCGCCGTCGACTGCGCGGTCATGCTGCTGGACGCGGCCAAGGGCATGGAGCCGCAGACGCTCAAGCTGTTCGAGGTCTGCCGGCACCGCCGCATCCCGGTGATCACGTTCGTCAACAAGTGGGACCGGCCCGGACGCGAGGCCCTGGAGCTGCTGGACGAGATCGAGGAGCGGACCGGTCTGAAGCCCACGCCGATCACCTGGCCGATCGGCACCGGAGGGTTCTTCCACGGGGTGGCCGACCGGACCGCCGACCGGATCGTCCGCTACACCCGGACCCCCGGTGGCGCCACCAAGGCCATCGAGACCGACCTGACCGCGGAGCGGGCCCTGGCCGAGCTGGGCGAGGACTGGGAGCGGGCCAAGGACGAGATCGACCTGCTCTCCGCGATCGGCGCCGACCACGACCAGAAGGCCTTCGAGGCGCACGAGGCCACCCCGGTGCTGTTCGGTGCCGCGCTGTCCAACTTCGGCGTCGGCCGCCTGCTGGACGCCATGGTCGACATCGCCCCCGCGCCCACGCCCCGCCCGGACGTGCGCGAGGACCCGCGCCCGCTGGAGGAGCCGTTCTCCGGGCTGGTCTTCAAGGTGCAGGCCAACATGGACCCCTCGCACCGCGACCGGATCGCCTTCGTCCGGGTCTGCTCGGGCAGGTTCGAGCGCGGCATGGTGCTCGTCCACGCGGCCACCGCCCGCCCGTTCGCCACCAAGTACGCCCAGTCGGTCTTCGGCCAGGAGCGCGCCACGATCGACGAGGCCTACCCCGGGGACGTGGTCGGGCTGGTGAACGCCAGCGCGCTGCGTCCGGGTGACACGCTCTACGACGGCCCGCCCGTGGAGTTCCCGCGGATCCCGAGCTTCGCCCCCGAGCACTTCTCCACCGCCCGGGTGCGCGACTCCAGCCGGTCCAAGCAGTTCCGCAAGGGCATCGAGCAGCTCGACGCCGAGGGCGTGGTGCAGGTGCTCCGCTCCGACGTCCGGGGCGACCAGTCGCCGGTGCTCGCCGCGGTGGGCCCGATGCAGTTCGACGTGGTCAAGCACCGGATGGCCGCCGAGTTCAACACCGAGATCCTGATGGACCGGCTCGACTTCAGCATCGCCAGGCTCACCGACGCCGAGTCGGCGCCGATCCTGGCCCGCCAGCGCGGGGTGGAGGTCTTCACCCGCTCGCTGGACGGGGTCCTGCTGGCGCTGTTCACCGACGAGTGGCGGATGCGGGGCGTGATGCGCGACCACCCCGACCTGGTGCTGAACGCCCTGCTCGCCGACACGCGCGGCTGAGCGGAAGCCGACACGGGCGGCTGAGCGGACCCCGCGGGCGTGACCCAGGGGGCACCCGCGGCGGGAGCTGATACAACGACGCATGGTGAGATATGGGGCTATGAGCGCGATTAAGCCGATCAAGTGGGGCATTCTGGCGACCGGCGGTATCGCCGCGACCTTCACCGAGGATCTGAAGCTGCTGCCGGACGCCGAGGTGACCGCGGTCGGATCGAGGTCGGTGGAGTCCGCGCGGGCCTTCGCGGACCGGCACGGCATCCCCCGCGCCCACGGGAGCTGGGCCGAGCTCGCCGCCGACCCCGAGGTGGACATCGTCTACGTCGCCAACACCCAGAACGCCCACCACGACGCGGTACGGACCTGCCTGGAGGGGGGCAAGGCCGTCCTGTGCGAGAAGACGTTCACCCTCAACCGGGCCGAGGCCGCGAGCCTGATCGACCTGGCCAGGGAGCGCGGCCTGTTCCTCATGGAGGCCATGTGGATGCGCTGCATCCCGGCCATCCGCAGGATCGTCGAGCTGATCGGGGAGGGCGCGATCGGGCCGGTCAACGCCGTGCACGCCGATTTCTCGATCTCCGTGTCGGTCGACCCCGGCCACCGGCTCCGTGACCCGAGGCTGGGCGGCGGCGCCCTGCTCGACTTGGGCGTCTACCCCGTCTCGTTCGCCCACCTCATGCTCGGCGTCCCGGCCGGGGTGCGGTCCTGGGCGCGGCTCACCCCCGAGGGGGTGGACGAGAACACCGGGGTGCTGCTCGGCTACGACAGCGGCGCGGTCGCCCTGCTCTCCTGCGGGATCACCACCGACAGCCCGGTCACCGCGTCCGTCTCCGGCCCGCTCGGCCGGATCGAGCTGCCGCACCTGTTCTTCCGTCCCGACACGTTCGTCCTGTACCGCGCGGGCGAGGAGCCCGAGACCGTGCACGTCCCCTTCGAGGGCAAGGGCATGCTGCACGAGGCGGCCGAGGCCATGCGCTGCCTGCGCGAGGGCCTGCTGGAGAGCCCGCTGGTCCCCTGGCAGGCCACCCTGGACGTGATGGGCATCCTGGACGAGGTCCGCGCGCAGGTGGGGGTCCGCTTCCCCGGCGAGTGAACCGCGGCCCGCCCGCGCGACGGCCGGGCCGTGCGACGGCCGCGTGACGGGCCGCGTGACGGGCGCCGTGACGGGCCGTGCGACGGGGGAGGACCGGCCCGCCGGCAGGACCGGGTGCCGGGACCGGGATCCGCCCGCTCAGCCGGGGACGGCCGCCACCATCGCGCGGACGGCCGCCTCCATCCTCAGCGCCGAGGCGCGGTCCACGGCGAGCTCGAAGGGCCTGCCCCTGCGGTACGCGGTGAGCGGCGCGGCCGGGGGACGGTCGAGGAGGGCGGTGATCGGCGGCACGGCGTCGTCCACCCGCTGGGCGAACAGCGCCGACACCACCCGGACGACGCCGCGTACCGGCTGCCCGAAGGACTCGTGCATCCCGGTCGCCACGAACCCGGGGTTGTAGAGCACGTACCGCGTCCGCCCGCCGTCGTGGAGCGAGGCCAGCAGCTCGACGGCCCTGGCGCCCTGCATCGTCGCGGTGAAGGGACGGTAGCCCCGGGTCAGCTGGAGGTCGTCCCAGCGGATCCCCGCCGAGCGGGGACCCCCGACGCCGCACAGGTTGACGATCACCGGTGCCGGTGCCCCCTGCAGCGACCCCCGCAGGCCCTCGGCCAGGAGCAGGCGGCTGAGCACGTACAGCGCGAAGGTGCGCTCGAACCCCTCCTCGGTCTCGGCCCTCACCGTGTTGTACCTGAAGGCCCCCAGGACCAGCGCGTCGACCACCGGGAACTCGTCCCGGAGCCGCCGGGCCAGGTCGCGGGTCCGCCGGACGGAGGCGAGGTCGGCCCGGACGAAGCGCGCCCCGGGAACCCGTTCCAGAAGGCGCCGGCCACCCTCCTCGGTGCTTCCCACGGCGACGACCAGGTCGCCCCGCCCCGCGTGGTGGCGGGCCAGGGCCATGCCGATGCCGCCGGTGCCTCCGGTGATCACGATGGTCCGTCGCATATGTTGAGGCCCTCCTCAAGTTGAGATGGGCCTCAACTTAGCTAGACTCCGGGACATGCGCAAGGACGCCCTGCAGAACCGGGAACGCCTCCTGGCGGCGGCCAGAGGGCTCTTCGCCGACCGCGGGCTCGACGTGCCGCTCGAAGAGATCGCCCGTACGGCCGGGGTCAGCATCGGCACGCTGTACAACCGCTTCCCCACCCGGGCGGAGCTGGTGGAGGCGGTGTTCGAGGACCGGGTGGCGACGGTCGCGCGGCTGGCCGGGCGGGCGCTGGAGGCGGACGACGCCTGGGAGGGCTTCACCACGTTCGTCACCGCGGTGTGCGAGCTGCAGGCCGCCGACCTGGGCTACAACGACCTCGCCGTACGCGGGGCCGCGACCGCGACGGACCCCGGGTACGCGTCGATGCTGCGGATCGTCGAGCGCGCCCGGGAGTCGGGCGCCCTGCGCGACGACGTCACCATCACCGACATGGCTTTCGTGATCTGGGGGGTCGCGGCGACGGTACGCGCCACCTCCCGCGTCGCGCCCACCGCCTGGCGGCGGCACCTCGCGCTCACCCTCGACGGCCTGCGCGCCACCGCGGCCCACCCGCTCCCCGTCCCGCCCATGTCGGTCGAGCAGACGCGCGCGGCGCTGGACGGGTGCGGCTGAGCGGACACGGCCGTGCCGTCACGGGGCCGCCGGATCGTCCGCTCGACGTCCTCGGACGGGCATCGGACAGGGCTCGGGCGGGGCTCGGACAGGGCTCGGGCGGGCCGTCAGACGGGCTGCCAGTCGTGCCGGTCCAGGAAGGCCCGCACGCCGGTGGCGTACTCGGTGAAGGCGTCCTGGACCGCGGAGAGGTCGGCGACGTGCGTGCGGAACATCCGCCCGCGCACGCTGTCGCGGTACTCCAGCTCGTAGCCGGACGGTTCCGGGGAGGTCTGGACGAAGTGCTCGCCGAAGACGATCAATGCCATGAACGGGTTCTGCGGGGACAGGGTGGTGAGCGCGTCCGAGACGAGCCGCAGGTCGGGGCCCACCACGATCATCCCGTCACCGGTGCGCATCTCCATGGTGGGGTAGACGCCCCGAGGGCCCAGGTTGTGCACCAGGTGCCGCTGCGGGTCGTAGCAGACCAGCCCGCACTCGGCCGCCAGCGCGAAGACCTCGGCCGAGACCTGGTCGGCCTCCTGCGGGGTCAGGGTGACCAGGACGAGATCGGGGGAGAGCCACCCGGCACCGGGGAGGCGCTCGGCGAACGCGACCACCCCGGGGTGCGGCTCCGCGACCTCGGCCTCGTCCTCTCCACGGTGGTCGGCCTCACCCGGACGGGCCCGTACGCCCTCCGGTGCCGCGTGGCGCGCCTCCTGGAGAACGCTCCGGGCGTGCTCCCGGGTGATCGGTTCGGGCTCGTACCAGACGGCCAGTTCGAAGCTCACGATTCCATTGTCCCCGGTCGGCGCGGCCCCGCCGACCCGGACGGTCTCATGGAAAGGGCCGCCGTTCCGCGGGCGCCGATTCCACCGGCGACCTCGGAAGGGAAGGGCGGCCCGGCCTTTCGGCCGAGGACGGCCGGGCCGTTTCACAGGAACGGCCGGTCCGTTTCGTCGGGACGGCCGGGCCGATGAACGATCGGCTCGATTTCCGGAGGAACGAGACGCGGGACGGACTCCCCGAGGGGATATCGGGTCGCGCACTCTCGGCGACGCTCTTTCGTCCGCCCGGTGTGAACCGGGGTGCGGGGTGTTCTCCGGACTTCCCGTCAGGCCGGGGGCCGGTCACCGACCGCGACCCGCGACAGTTCCACGGTGCAGAACGCGCAGCGCTTGGCCTCGATCGGGATGTCGCTCAGGCACTCCGGGCATTCCTTCTCGGTGGCCTTCTTGTCCCGGTCGAAGAAACCGATCAGGCGGGTCATCGGCATCACGACCAGCCAGTAGACGACCGCGGCGATGATCAGGAAGGTCAGAAGGTGGTTGATGAAGTCGCCGTACATGAACTTGGAGCCGTTGATCGTGAACATGTACTGCGAGAAGTCCGGCTGCCTGCCGCCCGTGACGGCTCCGATCAGGGGGGTGATGAGATCCTTGACCAGTGCCTGGATCAGCCCGCTGAAGGTCGCCCCGACCACGACCGCGACGGCCAGCTCGACGAGGTTGCCCCTCAGCAGGAACTTCTTGAATCCGCCCATCCTTGGCGCCCTCCAATCGCGAAGACGCTGGACTACCCATCGATCAGCGGTCAAACCTCCTGTTCCTGCGGGCGATCCGCCGGAACCAGGGGATGTCGAAGCGTCCTCGGCGGATGGACCGGACGAAGGAGTCCCACTCCGCCAGGGTGAAGACGAGGACCGGTCCGTTCGTTCCGTGCTTGCCGTCGCGCACGCCGACGCTGCCGTGCTCGAAGGCCACCTCCACGCAGCTTCCGTTGTTGCACGCCGGCCGGTGCCAGACGCTGTTGCTGAACCGAGGTCGGCCCGTCATGCGCTCTCCCAGAAGATCGGTCGTGAAGCCGGGATGTCATGCCGGGAGCATCGTAATATACGTCACCAAAATGTAAGTGTTTCTTTTTGGCTGTACTGTGTACCGGGACCGTGATTTCGGTCCCGGTACATGTTTAAGTCCATCTATGAGAGGTCGTATTCGCCCTGCTTGATGGCGTGGACGAAGACGGCCCAATCGCCGCGCGAGTAGCGCAGCAGGCCGCCGTCGGGATTCTTGGAATCACGAACACTGACCATATCGGACGCGAAGGCCACTTGGACGCAGTTCCCCGCGTTGCAGCGGGAAGAGATGCGCCACTCCATGGGGGGAGTGGTCGTGCCTTGCGGTGAGTTCATTGACACTCCCGGTGTCTTTGGAAAGAATAGGACCCCTGTTGCGCGGGCGTCCTGACACCACCGGTGTGACGCGGGAGTTCGTTTTATTTATTACGAAATGTGCATTTTTTCTCTTTTAATCCATATAGGCCCGCATCATCCGGGCGATATGTTCCAGTGAGGCGTGGGGATCCAGCGCCGTGGCGCGGATCTGGTCGATCGCCTCCCGGTGCACGTCCAGGTCGTCGGCTCTCTCGAGATACTCGTTCCGGACGAGGATCTCGATGTAGACGACGTGCGAGCCCACGCCCTCCTCCATCTCCAGGTAGACGAACGGGCTGCCCGCTCCCATGTAGGCCCCCTTGTCGAAGGGGACGACCTGAAGGGTGACGTGGCGCTTCTCCGCGACCACCAGGGCGTGCTCCAGCTGGGCCCTCATGATCTCGGTGCCGCCGACCCGCCGGTGCAGCACTGCCTCGTCGATGAAGGCCCAGTAGCGCGGGGGCTTCGGCCGCTCCAGCACGGCCGGCTGGCGCGCCATGCGGGCGGCGACGCGCCGCTCCAGCACGTCGTCGGCCATCCGTGGCAGCAGACCCCGGATCAGGGCCCGGGCGTAGTCCTCGGTCTGGAGCAGGCCGGGAAAGCACGCGGTCTGGAACTCGGTGATCGACGACGCCCCGGCCTCCAGCTCCATGTACGTGTACAGGGCGTCGTTGCCGAGATCGCCGTGCTCGTGCTTCAGGCCGGGTTTGCGGATCTCCCGGGCCAGCGTCATGAGCTGGTCGATCAGTTCCTCGTCCGTGATGCCGTAGGCGGCGCAGAGGTCGCGCACGTCCCTCTGGCTGGCGCCGCGCTGGGCGTTCTCCATCCTGCTGATCTTCGAGGGGGTGCAGAGCAGCACCTCGGCCGCCTGCTCGACCGTCAGCCCGGCCTGTTTGCGCAGCTCCCGTAGCCGGCCCCCGAGACGGCGCCGACGAAGGGTCGGGTTGTTCTCGGCCATCGGCGCACCCTCTTCTCGATGCCACCGACGGGCGGACCGGTCTCTGCCCGGCCTCCGGTACGACCCGGCACGGAGCGGTGGCACGAACCAACGGAAAGATCTACTGGCAAATACTACATGGCAATTGCCAGACGCATATTGCCAGCGGCACAAAACAGGGGTAGGCAAAGGGTAAGGCCCGGGAAGGGCGAATCTTCAGGGGGTGAAGCCTTGAAGCACGACGTCGAAGGCGGGAGCGGCCGCTCGATCGGAGTACGAAGCTTAGCGATCATCGGCCTCCGGGCGCTGGACGATTGGATCTTCGGGGAGATCGACGCGTTCGCCTGGGTGCAGGGGTGGGAGATCGACCGCGGTCGCCTGACCGCGCACGCGTACCGCTCCCCGGGCTTCGACGCCCTGCAACGGTGCGGGCTGTGCGGCGGCGAGGGGCGGACCGGCGCGCGCGGCCCCGCGCGGGCCCTGGCCGCGGCCGGTGCCGACGAGCCCGCCGGCGCGGTGCCGGGCGGGAGCGGCGCGGTGGCGCGCCAGAACGGCCGGGCGGCGGTCGAGCCGGCCGAGCGCGACGGCGACGTGTGCGGGCTCTGCGAGGGGGACGGGCGGATACGGCGGCTGCGGGCGGGGGCGGGCCTCGAACCGTGAGGGGCCACCGGCCGGGGTACCTCCGCGACCCTCCACGACGCGGAGGGCGGTGACCCCGTCCGAGGAGCCGGGCCTGACCGGAGCGGCGGGGCGGGATCCGTGACGGCGAGGGCCGGTCGCGTGAGGGCCGGCAGGACAGGCGAAAGGTACTATCGGCGCAGTTCAATGCGAGGTGGGCCGGATGGACTTTCGCGTGCTGGGCCCGGTCGGGGTGCTCGCAGGTGACGGGACGGCGCTGGACGCCGGTCCCTACCAGCAACGGCTGGTGCTGGCCATGTGCGTCCTCGCCGCGCCACGGCCGGTCGGGCCGCACCGGATGATCGACGCGCTCTGGGAGGGCGATCCTCCCCCGGGGGCGCTCAACACCGTGCAGGCGTACGTCTCCAAGCTCCGGCGGCTCTTCGAGCCCGGCCGGACGCGCAGGGCGGCCCCGACGGTCCTGGTCACCAGGCCGGGCGGGTACGCCCTGGACGTGCCGGTCACCGCGATCGACCTGGGCCGGGCCCGGGAGCACGCGGCCGCGGGCGCGGGCCGGACGGCCGAGGGCGACCACGAGGGGGCGGCCCGGGAGCTGCGGCGGGCGCTGGGGGAGTGGGGCGGTGAGCCGCTCGCGGACCTCGCGGCCTCCTCCTGGGCGGCCGAGGAGGCCGCGCACCTGGCCGAGTTCCGGCTGACGATCGAGGAGGACCTGGCCGGGGCGGAGCTGGCGCTGGGCCGGGGGGCGGCGCTGAACGGCCGGCTGGCCCAGCTGGTCGCCGCGCACCCGTTCAGGGAGCGGCTGCGGGTGCTCGCGGCGCACGCCCTTTACCAGGCGGGCCGGCAGGCCGACGCGCTCGCCGTGCTCGCCGAAGGACGGCGGCTGCTGATGGAGGACCTGGGGCTGGACCCCGACGCGGGTTCCAGGGAGATGGAGCGGCGCATCCTGGCCCAGGACCCCGCCCTGACCCCCCGTCCCCCGGCGGGCGTGCAGAGCGCGAGGGGTGCGCCGAGCACGGCGAGCACGGTGGGCACACCGAGCGCGGTGGGCGCGGTGGGTGTCGCGGACGTGACGAACCGGGCGAGTGCGGCGAGCGCGGTGGGCACGGTGGGCACGGTGGGCGCGGCCGGGGACGCGGGAACGGGGACGGCCACCGAGGCCGGACAGGACGACGGGCCGGTCGGCAGGGACGCCGAGACCGCGGTGCTGGAGCGGGTGGTCGCCGGGGCCGGGCACCGGGTGGTGCTGCTCGCCGGGGAGCCGGGCATCGGCAAGACCCGCCTCGCCGAGCACGCGGCCGACGCCGCGCGGGCCCGGGGCCGGCGGGTGGTGTGGGGCCGCTGCTGGGACGGCGCCGGCGCGCCCCCGTTCTGGCCCTGGACACAGGCGGTACGGGAACTGGTCGGCAGGGACGGGGAGCTGGCGCAGCTCACCGGAACCGGAGCGCGACCGAGCATCTCAGGCACCCAAGGCACCCAAAGCATCCCGGGCGCCCAAGGCACCCCGGGCACTCAAAGCACGCCGGGCACGCCGGGTGCCTCGCCGGGGACCGGGCAGTTCGAGCTGTACGAGGCGTTCGCCCGGCTGCTGAACGAGCACGGCCGGACGCTGGTGGTGCTCGACGACCTGCAGTGGGCGGACCCGTCGTCGCTGCGGCTGCTGGAGTTCCTGGCCTCCACCCGGCTCTGCCCCGAGCTGACCGTGGTGGCGACGTACCGCGACACCGGGGAAGGGGACGCGGGGCCGCTGGGGCGCACGCTGGGCGCGCTGGCGCGGCTGCCGCACGTGCGGCGGCTCCCGCTGCGCGGCCTGAACGAGCAGGAGATCCGCCGCTACCTGGAGCGGGCCGGGGCCGACCCGGGCAGGGCGGCCGAGATGGGCAGGCTCACCGCGGGCAACCCGTTCTTCCTGGGCGAGGCGCTCCGGCTCGGTGAGACACCCGGGGCGCTGCCGGACGTGGTACGCGGCCGGCTGGCGGGCCTGCCGCCCGGCACCGAGGAGGTGCTGACCGCCGCGGCGCTGCTCGGCCGGGAGGCGGACCTCGACGTGCTGACCCGGGTGGCAGGACCGCCCCCTGAGCGGGTGCTCGACATCGTCGACGCCGCCGTGCAGGCCCGGCTGCTGGTCGCCGAGGACGGGCCGGCCTGCCGGTTCGTCCACGACATCGTCCGCGACGTGCTGCGCGAGGCGCTGCCGCCGCTGCGCCGCAGGAGGACGCACGCGCGGATCGCCGAGGTGCTCCGGGAGCGGGGCGGGACGCGGCTGAGCGAGATCGCCCACCACTGCCGCGAGGGCCTGCTCGGCCCGGAGTCGGCGGCCAGGGCCATCGGCTACACGCGGCGCGCGGCGGCCCAGGCCGGTGCCCAGTTCGCCCACGAGGACGCGGCGGAGGGCCTGGAGAAGGCGATCGCGCTGGTCGACCGGCTCGCGGAGCCGGACGCCGCGCTCCGCTGCGACCTGCTGCTCGACCTGGCCGAGGCCCAGGCCGCGGCGGGGATGACCGGGGCGGCCCGCGCCTCGCTGGAGGCCGCCGCGGAACTCGCCGAGGGGCTCGGCGACGACGACCGGCTGGCCAGGGCGGTGCTCGGCTTCTCCGACCCGCTGCACCTGGCCATGTACGAGGAGATGACCGGCATCGACCGGACGGCCGAGCGCATCGACCGGGTCCTCGCCTCCGGCCTGGCCTCCGACTCGCCGTGGCGGGCCCGGCTGCTCGCCGCCGCCGCGCTGACCGGATCGACCGGCCGGCCGGTGGAGCGGAGCGTGGAGACGGCGCGGGAGGCGGTGTCGCTGGCCCGCCGCAGCGGTGACGAGGCGACCCTGGCCAGGACGCTGATCGCGCTGGAGATCCTGCTGCGTTCCGACCGCGACCACGAGCGCGGGCGGGAGGTCGTCGCCGAGATCGTGGAGCTCGGCCGCCGTACCGGGGACCTGGTCACCGAGTGGATCGGCAGGGAGAACGCGTACGTCGAGCTGATGGCCCGCGGCGAGGCCGGGCCCGCCGCGGAGCTGCTGGCCTGGCTGCGGGAGAACGCCGGGCGGCTGCGGCTCCCCTCGATGGTCAGCCTCGCCGAGTGGCAGGCCGCGGTCCGCGCCTACCTGTCCGGGCACCTCGCCGGCGCGCTCGCCGCGGCCGACGCCTCCGGTGCCGCCCACCCCGAGGGGGCGCTGGGCCGCGACGACGCGCTGCTGCGCCGGGAGACGTTCCGCTTCCTGTCCCTGCGCGCCGCGGGCGAGAGCGGCCGGGCGCTCGCGCTGGCCGAGGAGATGCTCGGCCGCCGGCCCGGCCAGCGGCCCTGGACGATCCTGCGCTGCCTGGCCCTGGTCGACCTGGGCAGGACGGGCGAGGCGCGCGAGGTCCTGGCCGGCCTGGCCCGGGACGGCTTCGCCGCGATAGGCCCCGAGCTGGCCTACCGGTTCGTGGCGGACGCCGTCAGCGAGATCTGCGCCGCGCTCGGCGACGAGACCGCGGGCAAGGTCCTGTACGGCCTGCTCGCACCGCACGCCGGACGGCTGCTGGGCTGGTCGCAGGCCGACCTCTGCCTGGCCAGGCTGGCCCTGCTCGGCGGCGACGAGGAGCGGGCCGCGGCCCACCTGGGGGCGGCCGAGACCTTCGTGGCGCGGGCGGGCCTGCGCGTGTACGAGCCCGCCGTGCGCGCGCTGGCCGGACGCCTGAGGCCGGGCCCGTCCTAGGCTCGTGACGGCGTGCCGCGTCCATCTGCTGAGATCGGAGTCACAGGAGTGGGAATGTATGCATGCCACGGCGAACACGGGGCATATCTGTCCACCGCTGAAGGGGCGGTGTAATGATCGAGATCTGGCCGGGTGATCCCTATCCTCTGGGGGCCACCTACGACGGCGCGGGAACCAACTTCGCGCTTTTCACCGAGGCCGCGGAACGCGTCGAGCTGTGTCTGTTCGACGATGACAATCAGGAGACGAAGGTCCCTCTCACCGAGTGCGAGGGGTTCGTCTGGCACGGATATCTGCCGCGCGTCGGCCCGGGGCAGCGGTACGGCTACCGCGTCCACGGCCCGTACGACCCGGCGGCGGGGCAGCGATGCAACCCCGCCAAACTGTTGCTCGATCCCTACGCCAAGGCGATCGACGGCGACGTGAACTGGAATGAGGCCGTGTACGGCTACCGCTTCGGCGAGCCCGACAGCCTCAACGACGCCGACTCGGCCGTGTTCATGCCGAAGTCCGTCGTGATCAACCCGTTCTTCGGGTGGGGGCACGACCGGCCGCCGAGCACGCCGTACCACAACACGGTGATCTACGAGGCGCACGTCAAGGGCCTGACGATCAACCACCCGAAGATCCCTGAGCGGATCCGCGGCACCTACGCCGCGATCGGGCACCCGGAGATCATCGACCACCTGACGTCGCTCGGGGTGACCGCGCTCGAACTGATGCCGGTGCACCAGTTCGTCACCGACCACATCCTGTCCGACCGCGGGCTGACGAACTACTGGGGCTACAACAGCATCGGCTTCTTCGCGCCGCACAACGCCTATTCGAGCACCGGGCAGCGCGGCGGGCAGGTGCTGGAGTTCAAGGCCATGGTCAAGGCCCTGCACGAGGCGAACATCGAGGTCATCCTCGACGTGGTCTACAACCACACCGCCGAGGGCAACCACCTGGGCCCGACGCTGAGCATGCGGGGCATCGACAACGCCGGGTACTACCGTCTGGTCGACGACGACAAGCGGTACTACATGGACACCACGGGCACCGGCAACAGCCTGTTCATGCGCTCCCCGCACGTCCTCCAGATGATCATGGACTCGCTCCGCTACTGGGTCATCGAGATGCACGTGGACGGCTTCCGGTTCGACCTGGCCTCGACGCTGGCGCGGGAGCTGCACGAGGTCGACCGGCTGAGCGCCTTCTTCGACCTGGTCCAGCAGGACCCGGTGCTCTCGCAGGTCAAGCTGATCGCCGAGCCGTGGGACGTCGGCCCGGGCGGCTACCAGGTGGGCAACTTCCCGGCCCGCTGGACCGAGTGGAACGGCCTGTACCGCGACACGATCCGCGACCTGTGGCGGGGCGAGCCCGCCGCGCTGCCCGAGTTCGCCTCCCGGCTGACCGGCTCCAGCGACCTCTACCAGGACGACAGCCGCCGTCCGGCCGCCTCCATCAACTTCGTCACCTGCCACGACGGGTTCACCCTGCAGGACCTGGTGTCCTACAACGGCAAGCACAACGAGGCCAACGGCGAGGACAACCGGGACGGCGCCGACGACAACCGCTCCTGGAACTGCGGTGAGGAGGGGCCGGCGTCGCTGGCCATCGAGTCGCTGCGCGAGCAGCAGAAGCGGAACTTCCTGACGACCCTGTTCCTGTCCCAGGGCGTCCCGATGCTCTCCCACGGCGACGAGCTGGGCCGCACCCAGCGGGGCAACAACAACGTCTACTGCCAGGACAACGAGCTCAGCTGGGTCGACTGGTCCGACGTCAGGGAGAACTGGCTGCTGCTGGAGTTCACCCGGCGGGTGGCCAAGCTCCGCGCCGACCACCCGGTCTTCCGGCGGCGCAGGTTCTTCTACGGGCGCCCGGTACGCGGGTCCGAGGACAGCCTCAGCGACATCGCCTGGCTCACCCCCAAGGGGGAGAAGATGACCGACGCCGACTGGAACGTGGGCTACGCCAAGTCGCTGGCGGTCTTCCTGAACGGCGACGCCATCACCGAGCCCGACCGCCGGGGCCGGCAGATCGCCGACGACTCGTTCCTGCTGCTGTTCAACGCCCACCACGACGTCATCAAGTTCACCCTTCCCAAGGACTACGGCGAGATGTGGCTGACGGAGATCGACACGGCCATGCCGATCACGATCGACACCCGGCTGTGCCGGGCCGGAGAGAGCGTGCCGGTGGTCGGCCGCTCGGTGAGGGTGTTGCGCCGTGTCTGAGCCGATGAACCGCCACGAGCCGCTGACCCGGCCCGAGCCCGGACTCGTCCCGGCCGAGCCCGTCCTGACCGGACCGGTCCCGGCCGAGCCGGCGCCCGTCCCCGAGCCCGCACCGGCCGGCCCGGGGGCACCGCCGGCCGAGCCCGCGCCCGTTCCCGGGCCCGGGAGCGTGCCGCCGCAGGGTGTGCCGGACGTGCCGCCCGCCGAGACGGTGCCCGGCGCCAGGACCGGTGAGGACGGCGACCAGATCGTCGACCCGGCGCCGCTGGAGACGGACGGGCAGATCCCGCTGCCCTCGCCCGGCTCCTACGAGGTGCCGCTGTCGACGTACCGGTTCCAGCTGACCCCGGACTTCGGGTTCGACAAGGTGGCCGAGCTCGCCCCGTACCTGCGGGACCTGGGGATCAGCCACGTCTACCTGTCGCCGATCCTGCAGGCCGTGCCCGGGTCGCAGCACGGCTACGACGTGACCGACCACTCGCGGATCCGCGAGGAGTTCGGCGGCGCCGAGGGCCTGCGGGAGCTGTCGGCGACGCTGGCCCAGCACGGGATCGGCATCGTCGTCGACATCGTGCCCAACCACATGACGATCCCGGTGCCCGAGTCGGGCAACGCCCAGCTCTGGTCGGTGCTCAAGGAGGGGCGCGAGTCGCCGTACGCCTCCTGGTTCGACATCGACTGGGAGGGCGGCGAGGGCAGGGTCAACATGCCGGTCCTCGGCGGCGACCCGGAGGAGGTCGTGGCGGACGGCGACGTGCTGCGCTACCACGACCACGAGTTCCCGCTGCCCGACACCCACTACCGGCTGGTCGACTGGCGGCGCGGGCCCGGCTACCGCCGCTTCTTCGACGTCTCCTCGCTGATCGGGCTGCGCGTCGAGGACCCGCAGGTCTTCGACGACACGCACGCCCTCATCCTCGCCCTGGTCAAGGAGGGCGTCGTCCAGGGGCTGCGGGTGGACCACCCCGACGGGCTCGCCGAGCCGCGCGGCTACCTGTCTCGGCTGCGCGCGGCCTCGGGGCTGTGGACCGTGGCCGAGAAGATCCTGGTCGGCTCCGAGCGGCTGCCCGCCGACTGGGACTGCGACGGCACCACCGGCTACGACGTGCTCAACCGCATCACCGGCCTGTTCGTCGACCCGGCCGGCAAACAACCGCTGGTCGAGCTGTACGTCACGCACACCGGCGGGCCGTCCGACTACGCCCAGGTGGTCCGCGAGTCCAAGATCCAGGTCCTGGACCTGTTCTTCGGCTCCGAGATCGACCGGCTGCACGCCGTGACCGGCTCCGACCGGCAGACCTTGGTGGAGCTGCTGGCCGCCATGCCGGTCTACCGCGCGTACGCGGTGCCCGGGGAGCCGGTGCCCGAGGCGTCGGCGCGGATCGTCGAGGAGGCCGGCCGGATCGCGGCCGGGCACCTGCCCGAGGGCGCCCCGGTCGACGAGGTCGTCCGGCAGGTGCTGCACGGGCCGGCCGAGGCCGTCACCCGCTTCCAGCAGACCTGCGGGCCGGTGATGGCCAAGGGGGTCGAGGACACCGCCCTGTACCGCTGGTACCCGCTGTCCTGCCTGAACGAGGTGGGCGGCGAGCCCGACCGGTTCGGCGAGTCCGTCGAGGAGTTCCACGCGTTCTGCCGGAGGATGTCCCCGGCCACCATGACGACGCTGTCCACCCACGACACCAAACGCTCCGAGGACGTACGGGCCCGGCTGGCCGTGCTGTCGGAGATGCCCGCCGACTGGGCGGCGGCGGTCGGCGAGTGGTCGGCGAAGGTCTCCTTCGACCCGGCCCTCGACTACCTGGCCTGGCAGAACCTGATGGCGTCCTGGCCGATCGACCCGGACAGGTTCTTCGACTACCTGTTCAAGGCGGCCCGCGAGGCCAAGACCTCGATCTCCTGGGCCACCCCGGACCCGGCCTACGAGCGCGGCATCCGCGACTTCGTCACCCGCGCGGTGGAGGAGTGCGGTCCTTCGATCGCGGAGTTCGGCGCCAGGATCGAGCCGTACGCCAGGTCCAACTCGCTGGGGCAGAAGCTCGTCCAGCTCATGCTGCCCGGCGTGCCCGACCTGTACTGGGGGAACGAGATCACCGACTTCTCCCTGGTCGACCCGGACAACCGCCGCCCGGTGGACTTCCAGCTCCGGCGCCGGATGCTCTCGTCGGCCCAGGCCCACGCGAGTCACGCCAACCCCGACGAGGCCAACCCGAGCACCGCCGCCGAGGACCTCACCTGGGACGAGGCCAAGCTGGCCGTCACCTCCCACGCCCTGGGGCTGCGGCACCGGCTGGGCCCGGACGCGCCGTACCTGCCGATCGAGGCGGGCGAGCACGCGATCGCCTTCGCCCGCGGCGAGCGGGCCGTGACCGTCGCCACCCGGCTCCCGGTCGGGCTGGAGCGGCGCGGCGGCTGGGGGGGCGACACGCTCACCCTGCCGCGCGGCACCTGGCGGGACCTGCTGACCGGCACCGAGCACACCGGCCGCATCCCCCTGGCGCACCTGCTCTCCATCCACCCTGTCGCGCTGCTGGAAAGGAACTGACACGTGTTCGAAGTATGGGCGCCACAGGCGACGTCGGTGGACGTGGAGATCGGCGAGGTCCGCTACCCCATGTCGGCGTCGGGCGGCGGCTGGTGGACCGCGGAGGTCCCCGGCGCCGGCCACGGCACCGACTACCGGTTCCGGCTGGACGGCGGCGACCCGATGCCCGATCCCCGAAGCCGCTGGCAACCGGACGGCATCTTCGGCCCGAGCCGCCTGTACGACCACGACCGCTTCGAGTGGGGCGACGAGCTGTGGCGGGGCCGTGACCTGCCGGGCGCGGTCATCTACGAGCTGCACATCGGCACCTTCACCCCCGAGGGCACCTTCGACGCGGCGATCGGCAAGCTGGAGCACCTGGTCGACCTGGGCATCGACTTCGTCGAGGTCATGCCGGTGCCGCCGGTGCCGGGCGGCCGCAACTGGGGCTACGACGGCGTGGACCTGTGGGCGGTCACCGAGAACTACGGCGGCCCGGACGCCTTCAAGCGCTTCGTGGACGCCTGCCACCGGCGCGGGCTGGGCGTGATCCTCGACGTCGTCTACAACCACCTGGGTCCCTCGGGGAACTTCCTGGCCCCCTTCGGCCCGTACTTCCACTCCAGCGCCTCCTCCTTCTGGGGGCAGGCGGTCAACCTGGACGGTCCCGGGTCCGACGAGGTGCGCGCCTACTTCGTCGGCAACGCGATGCAGTGGCTGCGCGACTACCACGTCGACGGCCTGCGGCTGGACGCCGTGCACGCGCTGCACGACAGCCGGGCCGTGCACCTGCTGGAGGAGCTGGCCGTCGAGACCGAGGCGCTCTCGGCCGCGGTGGGCAGGCCGCTGACGCTCATCGCCGAGTCCGACCTCAACGACCCCCGGCTGATGACGCCCCGCGAGGCCGGTGGGTACGGCCTGACGGGGGCCTGGAACGACGACGTCCACCACGCCCTGCACGTCGCGGTGAGCGGTGAGCGGCACGGCTACTACGACGACTTCCACGGTGCCCTGCCCAAGGTGCTCAGCCACGGCTACTACCACGACGGGACCTTCTCCGCCTTCCGGGGACGCTCCCACGGCCGCCCGGCGTCCCACGTTCCCGGGTACCGCTTCGTCTGCTGCGCGCAGAACCACGACCAGATCGGCAACCGGGCCGAGGGCGACCGGCTGGACCCCGAGGCGCTCCGGCTCGCCGCCGGGCTCCTGCTGACCTCGCCGTTCACGCCCATGCTGTTCATGGGGGAGGAGTGGGGGACGCGCTCGCCGTTCCTGTTCTTCACCGACCACGTGGAGCCGCAGCTGCGCGAGGGCGAGGGTGACCGGCGGCGCCGGGAGTTCGTGGGCTTCGGCTACGACGACTGGGCCGAGAAGGCGCCCGACCCCGGCGAGGAGACCACGTTCCTGCGCTCCAAGCTCGACTGGAGCGAGCTGGACAAGGACGCCCACCGGGCCCACCTGGACTGGTACCGGGCCCTGATCGCGCTGCGCCGCGCCCACCCCGAGCTGACCGACCCCCGGCTGGACCGGGTCAAGGTCGACCACGGCGAGTCCTGGCTGGTCGTGCACCGGGGAGGGCTCAGGGTGGCGGCCAACCTCGGGCCGGTCCCGCTCACGGTCAGGCTCGGCACGGGCCGGTCCGCGCCGGGACACGTCCTGCTCGCCTCGGAGGCGTCGGTGACCGTGCAGGGGGAGGAGCTGTCCCTGCCGCCCCGCTCGCTCGCGGTCGTCCGGCTGGACCCGCCGGTCTGACCCCTGTCCCCGTGGCACCCTCCCGTCGCCGGCGGGACGGTGCCACGGGGCCCCGGTCGTGGTCGCGGGGCGTCACCGGGGTACGGCGGCCCGCCTCCGCGCACCGTCCCCCGGCACGGAGTCCCGCGGAGGGTCTCCGGTCCCCCGGCACGGAGTCCCGCGGAGGGTCTCCGGTGATCCCGGAACCTCGCGGGGCACGCGCGGGGGTCAGCCGGGGAACGGCGAGACGTCCTTGACCGTGTACCCGCCCGCCTTGACCCTGAAGAACGGCGCGGGTGCCGCGCACCGGCGCAGTTCGGGGTCACCGGCCAGGCGTGGGCCCGACCATCCGATCCTGTCGAAACGGCCGGCGCCGTTGTCGGTGACGCTGAACCCGACCCGCTGGCCGACCCAGTCCGCGTTGTTCGCCGAGGCGGCGGTGACGAACCCGGTGACGGTGGCACTCCGCCCACCGGTGAGGACGCAGTCCACGGAGACGTCCGCCCATACGGTGGTCGGCGTGGGGGCGTTCGCGAAGTGGTGGTGGACCCGCGCGGTGCCTCGTGCCTCACCGGCGAAGGGGTCGAGCTCCCCGGGCCGGTAGGTGACGGTGGCGTCCACGGTGAACCGCACGTCGTCGTCCGGATCGGGATAGGCGATCCGGCCCGAGCCCTTGACGACCCCGATGACCGGCCTCTCCGCCGCGGGGCGTCCGGTCGCGGCGTCGGCCGTCGTCGCGCTCGCCGTCGTCGTGCTCGTCGTCCCGTTCGCTGTCGTCGCGCTCGCCGTCGTCGCGCTCGTCGACGGAACGGTGAGGGCGACGACCGAGATCAGTGCCATGCCGCCGGTCGCTCTTCTCATGCGCTTCTCCCTGGTGTCGAGGCGCCTTTTCGCGCCCCCGGTGAACGGCCCTCATCATGTGCGCGGGCCGCTGTGATCACGCTGAGAGGAGCTGAGGGCCGGCTCAGAAAGCGCCTGCGGCCGATCAGGTCACCGGACGGGGCCCGGCCCGGTACGAGAACGGGACGTGACCCGAAACGGCGGACACCGAAGGGAAATGCCCACTCCATTCCCGGAACGGCGAGGAATGGCCCTGACCCGTCGCGGGCCGGTCGCCCCGGCGGCAGGTCGGGGCCCCGTACGGTAGCGCGACCGGGCTGTAGCGCCCCGGGGAGCCGATCCGGTCGCGCTGTCGTACGGCGGCCGGCACCTCGTCGACCCGGCGCCGGAGTGGTTCATCATTAGTTTCTGGTAGAAAATTCACTGTTGTGGGGATTTCGTTACTACGCTCGTAATTTAATGACTGTTGGCGTGTTCGATGTGCCGATGTTTCCCGGATCGGGAATGTAATGCTGGTCGCCGATCGGGGCTGCTGCCCGGATTCCTCATGACAGACCTTGAATGGGAAAAATGACCTATAGGGGTAACAGGCGCATTTCGTGGGTGGGCTTCGACGGGTGTGCCTACACCCTGATCGTCACGGCGACGATCGCCGGGGCCTACCTGGCGGCGTCGTGCCGGACGCTCGCGGGTGCCGACGCCGGGGAGAGGGAGGGCCGGTACGGCTCGTCCTTCGTGCTCGCCGGTACGGCCGCGGACGCCTACCTCACCGATCCCCTCGCGAAGCACCGCACCCGTCCCGGGGCCGGGTGCCGGGACGGGCGATGCAGGCGCTGCGGCTGCGGGATCACGGTCTGCCACCGCGAGTGCAGGCGCGGACCACGCGGTCCCGCGGGCCCCAGGGGTGAGAAGGGGGCCGAGGGTGAGGAGGGCCGGCCGGGTCCGAGCCTGCCGGGACCGGCGGGCCCCCCGGGTCCCGTGGGCCCGCAGGGGCCTCCCGGCGTGTTTCCCGCTGACACGGGCCCTCCGGGGCCCCCAGGTCCTCCGGGGCCCGCGGGGCCGGTCGGTCCCGCAGGTCCGGCCGGCCCCGCGGGGGCGGACGATACGGACGGCGCACCGGGCGCACCGGGCGCACCGGGCGCGACAGGACCGGCAGGACCGGCAGGACCGACGGGCCTGACGGGGCCGAGGGGCCCGCGCGGTGTGAGGGGACCCGCCGGTGACACCGGTGCGACCGGTGCGACCGGTGCACGCGGCCCGGCCGGTGCGGCCGGACCCGCGGGTGCCAGGGGCCCGACCGGCCCGGCCGGTCCCGTGGGCGCGACGGGGTCCAGAGGCGTGCAGGGACGGCGTGGACCCGCCGGTGCCACGGGTGCGACCGGTGCCACGGGCGAGGCCGGTCCCGCGGGTGCGACGGGTGCCACGGGTGCCACGGGTGCCGCGGGGCCGAGGGGGCCGAGAGGTTTCCGGGGACCGAGGGGCTTTCGGGGGCTGAGAGGGGCGCGGGGACTGACCGCAGCCACGGGCCAGACCGGTCCGGCGGGCCCGGCCGGTCCCGTGGGGGCGACGGGGCCGAGAGGACAGACGGGTGCGACGGGGCAGAGAGGGGCGACGGGTGCGACGGGCCAGAGAGGTCTCACCGGGCCCCGGGGCCTGATCGGTCCGGCCGGCCAGCAGGGCCCCGCGGGACAGCCCGGTCAACCCGGTCAGACAGGACAGACCGGTCCCACCGGCGCGACCGGTCAGCAAGGTCCGGCGGGCCAGCCGGGGCAGCCCGGCCAGCAGGGCCCCGCCGGTCAGCCCGGCCAGACAGGACAGACCGGGCAGACCGGTCCCGCCGGTCCGACCGGGCAGCAGGGGCCCGCGGGACAGCAGGGTCCGGCCGGTCAGCCGGGACAGCCCGGCCAGCCCGGTCCGGCGGGGCAGCCCGGCCAGACAGGGCAGACGGGCCCCACCGGCCCGATCGGGCAGCAGGGGCCGGCAGGGCAGCAGGGGCCCGCGGGTCCGACCGGTCCTGCGGGCCCGGCCGGCCCGGCCGGGCCTGCGGGTCCCGTGGGCCCGGTGGGACCCGCAGGTCCGCCGGGACCCGCGGGTGCCGCCGTCCTGAACGTGCGGTCGGGCGGGAGCGTCGCCACCTCCCTCAACGACGTGGCCCGGTTCACCGCGCTCGTCCTGGGCAACGGGACGACGTCGATCCGGGACCCGCGCACGAACCCGCCCTGGCACGGCGTCATGTCGGTGCCGGGATACCCCGGCGACGTGACCCAGGTGGCACTGGACAGTGACGCCACCGACCTCTACGTCACGGTGCTGAACGCGACCGGCATGGTCTCCCACACGACCTGCCTCGTACGGCCCACCCCGGGAACGCTGTCGGACCCGGCCTGGCCGCGGAACTGCGAGGCCTTCACCGACCTGACCCCGCCGAACTGAGAATCCTGCCCTCACCCCGTCCGTACGAGGACGGCGGTGCCGCGAACCGCTCGAACGGGCGAGGACGCGGCGTCCCGTGCCGATGGCCGCCGGACCGGCGGGTGCGACGGGAGGCGGCCTTCCGCCGTAGGCTGCATCCCACCTGTGACGGACGGAAGGCTGAGGTGGCCGGGATGACGGTGGCCGAGGTGATGGCCGAGCTGGCCGAGCTCGAGAACCCGAGAATGCGCGAGGTGAACGAGAGACACGGTGACGATCACGGTGTGAACCTCGGCAAGCTGCGCGCGATCGCGAAGCGGCTGAAGACCCAGCAGGAACTCGCGTGCCGGCTCTGGGAGACGGGAGACACCGCGGCGAGGCTGCTGGCGATCCTGACCTGCCGCCCGAAGGCGTTCGGGCGCGACGAGCTGGACGCCATGTTGCGCGAGGCGCGCGCGCCCAAGGTGCACGACTGGCTCGTGAACTACGTGGTGAAGAAGGGCCCGCACGCCGAGGAACTGCGCCTGGCCTGGTCGGCCGATCCGGACCCGGTCGTCGCGAGCGCGGGATGGGCGCTGACCGTCGAGCGCGTGGCGAAGCGGCCCGAGGGCCTCGACCTGCCGGGACTGCTGGACGTCGTCGAGGCGCGGATGAAGGACGCCCCGGACCGCCTGCAGTGGGCGATGAACCACTGCCTGGCTCAGATCGGGATCGAGCACGCGGAACACCGCGCCCGCGCGATCGACATCGGTGAGCGCCTGGAGGTGCTCAAGGACTACCCGACCCCCCCGGGCTGCACGTCCCCGTTCGCGCCCGTCTGGATCGACGAGATGGTGCGCCGGGACGCGTCCCGGAGCGAAGCACGCTCCTAGGGCGCCCCGACCGGCACCCCGGCGTGCCGCGCGTTCCCCGGGACGCCGGGAGTCCTCCGCCGTCCGTCTCCTCGTGCCCGGTGAGGCGGACCGGTGGCCCCTCCCTCGCGGGAGCCCGGCCTTCCCGTGGTCGCGGTCTTCCCGGCCGCCGCGAAGGCCCCCGCGCCCGGGTTCGTGGGCAGGCGTCGCGATGGCCGGAAGTTCAGGCGGGCACGTGGTTGCGAAGCCGGAGCCCCTCCGGGTACGGGGCGAAGTAGGTCTGGTCGCGCACGTACTCGGAGGCCTCGCCCCGGGCGTGGTGGCGGATCAGGGTGGTGGGGACGCTCAGCGACACCCGGCCGGCCCGGTAGGCGGCGATGACCTCGGCGAGGTCGGCCCGGCGGGCCGGGTCGAGCGCCTCGCTCAGCATGCCCACGCAGTGCTGCAGGACGTTGACGTTGCGGCCGATTCCGGCCTTGGCGGTGAACGCCGTGGCGAAGGAGCGCGCGTAGTCGCCGGCCAGCTTCTCGCGGGGAAGTACGCCCGCCTGGGCGACCAGCCGCCCGGCCTCCCGGTAGGCCGTGGGATGGTGGGCGAGCAGCTGCATCTTGTGCCGCGCGTGGAAGGCCACCAGGTCCCGGGGCCGCCAGTCGCTCTGCAGCAGGGCGCGGAGCCGGGCGTGGGCGAAGATCCGTTCCACGAAGGTCTCGCGGAGCAGGGCGTCGTTGAGCCGTCCCTCCTCCTCCACCGGCAGCAGCGGGTGGGTCTCCAGGACGACGGCCGCGAACACGCCCCGGCCCCGCCGGTGCACGACCGGGTTCCGGTTGCCGCTCCTGCGCCCGTTGCCGTCACCCCAGGTCGAGGTGACGCCCTCCGGGTCGTGGGCGTACAGGGGGATGCCGTGCACACCGCAGCTGGGGCTCTTGGACTTGAGGACGTAGCCGTCGACCTCGTCCAGGGTGCGCGCCCGCTCGGCGGCCAGGGCGGTCATCCGGTCGGTGAGGTCGATCCGGGTCTTGCGGGTGACCAGGCGCGGGCCGTCCGGTGAGTTCTCCAGGCGGAGGGTCTCGCGCGGCGAGCCGAGGCCGATCTCCATCTCCGGGCAGACGTGCACCCAGTCCACGTGGGCGTCGAGCTCGTCGCCGAGGAAGCGGTCGCGGCTGTGGCCGCCGTTGAACCGGACGGGCTCTCCCATGAGGCAGCTGGAGACCGCGATCCTCGGCCTGACGGCCGCTTCCTCGGCTCCGGTGGTCGCGGTGGTCCCGGCCTGGGGCGTCCGCGCGGGGGTGGACCGGCCGTTCATGCGGCGGCCGCGGTGAGTATGCCGGACAGGCGGCGCAGGCCACGGGCCGTACGGGCCTTGACCGTGCCGAGGGGGACGCTCAGCCTCTCGGCGATCTCCCGCTGGGTCAGGTCCGCGTAGTAGGCCAGCTCGATGGCCTGGCGCTGGGGCGCGGGCAGCTCGGCCAGCGCCCGCTGCACCTGGTCGCGCTCGGCCATGCCGTCCCCGTCCACCCGGCCGTCGTCGCCCGCCGGGTCCGCCAGCACGTCCAGCGGCACCGTGCGCAGGGTGCGCATCCGCAGGTGGTCGACCGCACGCTTGTGGGCGATCCCGAGCATCCAGGCGGGCAGGCTGCGTGACGGGTCGAAACGATGCCGTGAGCGCCAGACCTCGGCGAACACGATCTGCTGGAGATCGTCGATCTCCTGTGGCGGTACGAAGCGCCGCAGGTAGGAGCGCACCAGGGAGCCGTGAACACGGAAGCACTCGGCGAGCGCCATGTCGTCGCCGGCGGCGAAGCGAATGTTCAAGGTGTCTGTCATGATGACTCCCTTACCGAGATAAGCTACTCAAAACTTATTCATACTCGCTCGGTGGGCGTGATCGCAAGCGGCGGGGACGACCGGTCGTGAGACGTTCACCCCACGGGGTGAGGACGGGGACGAGATGCCGGAAACCGGGTGCGGAGGCCGTCCAGGGCCGGTGGGGGCGTGGACGGGACGCCCGAGGAGAGGGCGGTGTCACGCCGGGGACCGGGCGCCGAGGCCGTCCGGGACCGGTGGGAGGGGGTGGGGGCGTCCCGGGACGCGGGAGGCCGGGCCCGGGACGGGTGACGTTTCCGGGACGCACCGGGAGGGCGGGGTCAGTCCAGGGCGGCCAGGACGCGGGTGATCGCGTCCTCGAACGAGGTGACGTGCGGGATCGACGCGGGCAGCCCCTCCTGCCAGCCGACGCCCCCGGCGATGATCCGGCTCGGCGGGCGGAGCGCGGGCAGCGACGCGAGCGGGGCGGGATCGCCGGTGGCCGGGAGCTGGGACCAGACGAAGACCACCGAGGGCCCCAGGCGGCGCATCGCGTCCGCCAGCGCGGGGTAGGGGGTGCGGGAGCCCAGCACCCGCGTCTCGACCCGGTGCTCGGTGGTCAGGGCCGCGGCCAGCGCGTAGATCGGCAGGCTGTGCTGGTCGTCCTGGGCGCAGGCGAGCAGGACGGGACGGACGTTGACCGGCCGGGCCGGACGCTCGGTGAGCCCGATCAGGGAGGCCAGCAGCCGGTCGGAGAACAGGTGCTCGACCTCGACCCCGGCGGAGCTCTCCTGCTGGAGCCTGCAGATCGTCTCGAAGACCGGGATCACCAGCCGCTCCCAGGTCCACGGCACGCCGTGCCTGGCCAGCGCCGCGCCGAGCCAGTCGTGCACCGTCCGGCTATCCAGCGCCGCCGCCGCCCGCGCCAGCATCGCCACGGTCGGCACCGCCGGGGCGTCCTGCCGCCCGGCCGCGGGGGAGGGGACGCGCTCCGGGGACGGCCGCCTCGGACCGGGCTCCGGTGCGGTCCCGGAGCCGGGGGCGGGCTCGGCCCGCGCCTCGGGGACGATCTCGATCCTCAGCACCTCGCGGGCCGCGTCGGCCGCGGGGACGCCGCTCTTGATGAGCCGGTTCATCTCCTCCAGGCGCCACAGGTCACGGGCGTCGTAGCGGCGGTGCCCCCCCGGGCTCCGGCGGCTCGGACCCAGGCCGTAGCGTAGGTTCCAGGTCCGCAGCGTGGGGGCGGGTACGCCGAGGCGCCGTGCGACGGCTCCGATGCCATAGCCCGGTTCCTCATCGATCTCCACCTGACGCTGCTCGTCCATCTCATCTCATTTCCGGCCCGTCATCGCAATACCAAGAGTGACAGGCGACGGGAGCGGTCGCTCCCTGAACGTTCCTTCGAGATGCGGGCTCTGCTGGATGCAACCGACCCAGCGTGACCGGCCGAAAGGAAAACGTGACCGATACGGTGATCGTTCTGTTCAGCCGCGACCTCCGGGTGCACGACCACCCGGCGCTCGCCGCGGCGTGCGAGCGCGCACGTCATGTCGTACCGCTCTTCGTGGCCGACCCCGCCGTGCCGTCGGGCAACCGGTGGGGCTTCCTGTCACAGTGCCTGGCCGACCTGCGGGAGTCACTTCGTGAACGCGGCGGCGAGCTGGCCGTCCGCCGGGGCGACACGGTCGCCGAGACGATGCGCCTGGCCGGGGAGCTGGGGGCGGACGCCGTCTACGCGAGCCTGGACGTCAGCACCTTCGCGCGCCTGCGCCAGCGCAGGCTGGCCGAGGAGTGCGAGCGCGCCCGGATGGAGTACCGGCTGTTCCCGGGCCTGACGGTCGTCCCACCGGACGCCCTGCGCCCCTCGGGCGGAGGGGACCACTACCGGGTCTTCACGCCCTACTGGAGGGCCTGGAGCGGGCGCCCGCGGCGGGAGGTGCTCAAGGCCCCGGGGACGGTGCCCGTTCCACGGAGCCTGTTCGCGGGCCCCCTGCCCGAGCCGGAGTGCCGGACCTACGAGCTGTTCACCGGCGGCGAGACGGTCGGCCGCCGCAGGATGGAGCAGTGGCTGAGGCACTGCGTGCGGGAGTACACCGACGGCCACGACGACATGGCCGGCAACCGCACGTCCAGGCTCAGCCCGTATCTGCGCCTCGGCTGCATCTCACCGCTGGAGCTGGAGTCGCTGGCCCGGGAGGCCGGGAACATGTGGGCCGCCGGAGCCACCGGGTCCGCCGGGTCCGCCGGGATGGTCGGTCTCGCCGGGGACGCCGACCCCGCCGGGGAGGCCGACCCCTCGGGGAACGCGCGTCCCGAGGACGCCGGGGACCCGCGGGAGGCCGCGTACGCCCGGGCCGCGGGCGAGGTCGCGGCCTTCGTCAGGCAACTGTGCTGGCGCGACTTCTTCTACCAGGTGACGCGGGCCTTCCCGCGCATGGACCGGGACGACTACCGCCCGCGCGGGAACGAGTGGCGCGGTGACGAGCAGGCGGCGCAGGCGTGGAAGGAGGGCATGACCGGCGTCCCGATCGTGGACGCCGGCATGCGGCAGATGCTCACCGAGGGCTGGATGCACAACCGGGCCCGGCTGATCACGGGCTCGTTCCTGGTGAGGCGGCTCGGCGTCGACTGGCGCGTCGGGGGCGACCACTTCTTCGAGCACCTGCTCGACGGTGACGTGGCCAACAACTACGGCAACTGGCAGTGGGTCGCCGGGACCGGCAACGACACCCGTCCCAACCGGCCCGTCAACCACATCCGCCAGGCCAGGCGCTACGACCCGGACGGCGAGTACGTCCGCCGGTACGTCCCCGAGCTGCGCGCCGTGCCGAAGCGGATGATCCACGAGCCGTGGCGGCTCCCGGCGCCGGTGCCGGGCTACCCGCCGCCGCTGGTGTCCATGGACTGACCGGAGGGCCCGCCAGGACGGACCGGCCGGAAGGCCCGGGGAGAGGCCCCGGCCGCGCGGAAGGCCCGTGAAAAAGCCCTGCCGGCGAGCGGCCCTCCCCGCGGGGCGCCGGCGGGGAGGGCCACCCACCGGCAGGGCGGCCAGGGGGAAGGTCGTCGAGGGCGGGGCGTCAGTGCTGGTGGTCGTCCTCGTCGTCGTCCTCGTCCGAGGGGCCGTCCGAGGGCTCGACACCCAGCACGGCCTCACGGGGCTCGATCTGGTCCACATGCTCGATCAGTCCCAGCACGTGGTCCGGCTCGATCAGCCACTGCAGCGCGGTGGCGCCGGTCTCGTCGGAGGAGACCAGCTCGGCCTGCTCCTTGCGCTCGTCGTCGTCCAGATCGGCGTCAGGGTGGTTGACCTCTTTCAGCGCGGCGGCCTGCAGGGCGGCGATGTCCTGCACCTCCACGGTCAGCTCAACGGTAAGACGCAGATAGCGTTCGGTGCCCGATTCATCACTCATGGTGGAAATCCTAGTGCCTGGAGAGGGGCGGACCCGCCTAGGGGAGCTTCCACTCCACGGGGGTCGCGCCCTGTTGCCGGAGAAGGTCGTTCGTTCTGCTGAACGGGCGGGAGCCGAAGAAACCGCTGCGCGCGGACAGGGGGCTCGGGTGGGCCGACTCGACGGCGGGCAGGTCGCCGAGCATCGGGCGCAGGGTGCGGGCGTCGCGGCCCCACAGGATCGACACCAGGGGCGTGCCGCGCGCGACGAGGGCCTCGATGGCCCGCGCGGTGATCTCCTCCCAGCCCTTGCCCCGGTGCGAGGCGGGCTTGCCCGGCATGACGGTGAGCACCCTGTTCAGCAGGAGCACGCCCTGCTCGGTCCAGGGGGTCAGGTCGCCGTTGCTCGGCATCGGGAGCCCGAGGTCCTCGGTGAGCTCCTTGTAGATGTTGCGCAGACTGCCCGGGATGGGCTTCACGTCCGCCGCGACGGAGAAGCTCAGGCCGATCGGGTGACCCGGGGTGGGGTAGGGGTCCTGCCCCACGATCAGGACCTTCACCTGGTCGAAGGGCTGCTGGAAGGCGCGGAGCACATTGGGCCCGGAGGGGAGGTACTGCCTGCCCTCGGCCACCTCCCTCCGCAGGAACTCGCCCATTTCGGCGACCTTCTCGGAGACGGGTTCGAGGGCCTTGGCCCACCCGGCTTCCACGACTTCGTTCAAGGGACGTGCGGCCATGGGTGGACCCTATCGAGGTTTGAGGTCCGGTACGGCGCACCCCGTCGAATCGACGCGCGCCGTACCGGGCCTGCCCCTGTTATCTATTTCACCGAACCAGCCATCATCCCCTGAACGAAGTAGCGCTGGAAGGCGAAGAAAAGGATCAACGGGATGATCAGCGACAGGAATGCACCCGGCGCAAGAATGTCCACGTTGGTCCCGAATTGCCGCATTTGCGATTGAAGAGCCTTGGTCATCGGCTGGTTCTCGGGGTTGGCGAAGACCAGCGAGACGAGCAGGTCGTTCCACACCCAGAGGAACTGGAAGATGCCGAGCGAGGCGATCGCGGGCTTGGCCAGCGGGAACACCACGGTCGAGAAGATCTTCCACTCCCCGGCGCCGTCCATCCGCGCCGCCTCCAGCAGCGAGCGCGAGATGCCCGCGAAGAAGTTACGGAGCAGGAAGATGGCGAAGGGGAGGCCGAACGCCACGTGGAAGAGCACCACGCTGACGATGGAACCGAAGATCCCGGCCGATCCGTAGAGCTTGGCGATCGGGATCAGCGCGATCTGGGTCGGCACCACCAGCAGGCCGACCACGACCAGGAACAGGGCGTCCCTGCCGGGGAACTCCATCCAGGCGAACGCGTACGCCGCCATGGCCGCGATGCCGATCACCAGGACGGTCGAGGGCACCGTGATGAACACGGTGTTCCAGAACGACGCGGTGAACCCGGTGGCCAGCAGGTCGGAGTAGTTCTTCAGGGTGAGCTCGGCCGGCTTGGTGAACACCGTCCACCAGCCGGTGGAGTTGTTGGCCGTCTCATTGCGGATCGAGACGACGAACAGGCCCAGCGTGGGGACCAGCCAGAACAGGCCGATCACCACCAGGACCGCCTGGACCACACCGCCGCCGATCCGGTCCACGATCCTGCCGAGGGCGCCGCGCCGCGGGGCGCCGAGAGTGGAGGTCGTCACTGGTTGTCCCTCCGGAACCGGCGGATGTTGAGAATCATGAAGGGCAGGACGAGGATCAGCAGGAAGATGGCCAGCGCGCTGCCCAGCCCCTGGTTGCTGCCCCCGCCGAACGAGACCCGCCACATCTCCAGCGCGATCACGTTGGCCTGTGGCTGCACCGATCCCGGGGCGATGACGAAGACCAGGTCGAACACCTTCAGGGTGTTGATGATCATCGTCACGAACACCACCAGGAGCACCGGGGAGAGCAGCGGAACGGTGATCTTCCGGAACACCTGCCACTCGGTGGCGCCGTCGATGCGGGCCGCCTCCAGCGCGTCGCGCGGGATGGCCGCGAGGCCGGCCGCGATCAGCACCATGGCGAACCCGGCCCACACCCAGATGAACGCGCCGATGATCGCCGGAGTGATCAGCGCCGGGCCCAGCCAGGGGATGCCGTTGAAGGCGGCCTGGAAGTTCGACTGCGGCAGCCGTACCTGGTAGTCGCCCGGAGCGAGCCCGCCGAAGCGGAAGGTCCCGTCGGCCTCGGTGGTGGCGGTGGCCTTGACGGCGCCGTTCTGCACCGCCTCGACCGTCACCCCGGACAGGGCCTTCTCGGTGGCGTCCACCTGGTTGAGCGCGCCACCGCCGCCCTGGGTGAAGTCCACCCAGACGGTCCCGGCCAGCTCGCCGGAGGCGGGCTGCGCGGCCTTCGCCGTCGCGGCCGAGGCCACGTCGGCGGGCTTCACGCCCACCAGCGGGATGAGCACCGGCTGCCCGGGCTTGACGGGCTGCCTGGTCACCACCGCGCCCTGCTGGGTGACGACGGGCGCCTGGTCGTTCTGCCGGGCGCGGGCGTCGGGGTAGGTCTGGCCGGAGCCGAAGAAGCCGGTCACCGTGGTGGCCACGGCGTTGGCCACGCCCCGGTCGGGGTCCTGCTCGTAGACCAGGCGGAAGATGACGCCCGAGGCCATCAGGGAGACGGCCATCGGCATGAACACGATCAGCTTGAACGCGGTCGCCCAGCGGATCCGCTCGGTCAGCACCGCGAAGATCAGGCCGATCACGGTGACCAGGGCCGGGGCCACCAGGACCCAGATCAGGTTGTTCCTGATCGTGGTCAGGGTGCTGGAGTCACTGAAGATCGTCGCGTAGTTGTCCGCCCCGACGAAGGTGTTGCCGCTTGCGTCGTAGAGGCTGCGGAAGATGGAGTAGATGATCGGGTAGATCACCATCACCCCGAGCACCAGCGCGCCCGGCAGCAGGAACCACAGCGCCAGCCGGGGCGGCGGTCCCAGCCGGGAGGCCCCGGCGGGGATAACCGTCGGGGCGGCGGGCCCCGCCGGGGCGAGCTCGGGCCCCGCGGTCGCCTCCGGTACGGCCGGGTGGCCGGACCGCTCGGTCGTGCCGGTGGACCCGGAGACCGCGCCCTCGGAGGCGGTGGCCTCGGCGGTGGTGGTCCCGGGGGCCGCCGTCCCCAGGGCCGGGGACCCCGGGGCCCCGGGGGCGGTGTCGGAGGCCGGCGACGAGGAGTCGTCCGGCGGGATGTCGTTCGGTCCGGAGGAGGGACCGCGGGCGGCGTCGCCGCCGCCGCGCGGGCCCTGCGGGCCGTCTAACCGTTCGGTCACGGCCGCTCTCCCCTACTTCCAGGCCTTCTTGGCGTCGGCCTCGAGCTTGGCCTGGATGCCCTTGATGTCGGAGGGGTCGCGGACGAAGTCCTGCAGGTGCTTCCACTCGGCCTTGCCGTCGGTGCCGCCGAAGGCGCTGGGCGCGAGGTCGGACATGTCGTAGCGGACGGTCTCACCGGCCGCGATGATCGTCTCGGCGAGCTTCTTGGTCAGCTCGTCGGGGTAGTTGTCCGGGGAGACGTTGCGGTTGGGGGACAGGTAGCCGGGCAGCTTCGCCCAGACCTCGCCGCCCTCCTTGGAGGCGAGGAACTCCAGCAGCGCCATCGCGCCCTTGGAGTCCTTCAGCGCCACCGCGATGTCGCCGCCCAGCACGACCGGGGCGGTGTCACCGGCCTTGGGGAACGGGAAGTACTTGGCCTCCTCGCCGAGCTTGGCGCCCGACTGCTCGGCCGTGACGCCCACGAAGTCCGCCTCGATGACCATCGCCGACTTGTCCTGGCCGTAGACCTGGGTCACGCAGGTCGGGAAGTCGGTCTGCAGGGCGCCGGCGGAGCCGCCGAGCAGGAACTCCTTCTTGCCGACGAGCTGGGCGATCTTCTCCAGCGCGGTGGTGACGCTGGGGTCGGTCCACGGGATCTCGTGCTTGGAGAGCTTGGTGTAGTTCTCCGGGCCCGCGGTGGACAGGTAGACGTTCTCGAACAGGTCGGTCAGCGTCCAGCCGGAGGCGCCGCAGAGCGAGAACGGCGGGGTGCCGGAGTCGGCGACGGTCTGGGCGGTCTTGATCAGGTCGTCCCAGGTGGCCGGGGGCTGCGCGCCGGCGTCCTGGAAGGCCTGGTCGCGGTACCAGATGAGCGACTTGTGGGCCGCCTTCACCAGCACGCCGTAGGACTGGCCGCCGGCCGAGCCGAGCTCCTTCCAGTACGGGGTGTAGTTCTGGTCGATCTGCGCCAGGACCTCGGGGGTCAGCGGCTTGAGCGCCTTCTGGTCGGCGTACTGGCCCACCAGGCCGGGCTGGGGCAGGATCGCGATGTCCGGCGGGTTGCCGCCCTGGATGCGCGGGCCGAGGTAGGCGCCGGTGTCCTCACCGGTGGAGGCGTAGGTGACCTTGGCACCGGTCTTCGCCTCGAACGCCTTGAGCACCTGCTGGAAGTTCTCCTGCTCGGCGCCGGTCCACTTGGCGGCGACCTCGACGGTCACGCCTTCGAGGGTCTTGGCCGCGGCGGCCGGCGCGGAGGAGCCGCCGCTCGCTGCGGGGGACGCGGCCGGGGTCGACGACCCGCCGCCACACGCGGCGAGAGCCAGCGCCAGTCCCGCCGTGGTCACCGCGGGGATGGTTTTGCGCATGCTGGACAGACCTCCTGGATATGGCGTTCCCACCGGCGGGGGAGCTGCCGGGACGGGAACGGTCGTACGAATTGAGATGTATTCGGTGTGACGTTTTTCGTTCGACGTGCTCGGAGGCGGTGCCGTACCGGGGCGTCCCGGCGTCACCGGCCTCGGATGATCTCGTCGAGCTGGCTTTTCATGGAGGCGACGACGTCGTCGCCGGCCTCCTCGAAGGGCGGGGTGAGCGCGTTGGAGACCGCACTGGCGATCGCCAGGCTCACCTGTTCGTAGTTGGCACTGGCGGGCCTGGGCCGAGCCGACAGGATGCTCTGCTTCAGGACCGGCAGGTAGGGGAACCGTTTGATCAGTTCGGGGTCGTCGTACAGCTCGGCCCACACGGGCGGGAACGAGCCCTCGGTGAGCACCCGGCGCTGGTTCTCCAGGCTGGTGAAGTAGCGGATGAACTCCACGGCCGACTTCTGCCGCTTGGAGAACGCGCTGACCGCGAGGTTGTACCCGCCCAGGGCCCCGGTGCCCGGCCCGTTCGGGCCGGGCAGCCGGGTGACCGCGAAGCGGTCCGCGACGGACGAGGCGGTGGCCGGTCCGTACGCGTGCGGCCAGTTCCTGGCGAAGGCCAGCCTGCCCTCCTGGAAGGCCAACCTGGACTCCTCCTCCTTGTAGGTGAGCGACTCCACGGGGATCCACCCCTCGCGGAAGCCGTTCACCAGGAAGTTGAGCCCGGACGTGGCCTTGGCCACGTCCATGGTCACCTTGGTGCCGTCGGGGCTGAGGATCTGCCCGCCGGCCGACTGCACGGCCTCGGTGAAGTTGACGGTCAGGCCCTCGTACGCCAGGAACTGCCCTGCGTACCCGCCGATCCGGTGCTTGGCGTGCAGGGCGCGTGCCTGCTCGCGAAGCTCCTTCCAGGTCTTCGGCGGGGAGAACTTGTGCTTGGCCAGCAGGTCCTTCCGGTAGTAGAGCAGCCCGGCGTTGCTGGTGTACGGCACCGCCCAGAGCTTGCCCCGGTAGACGGCGGTGTCGACGACCGGGGGCAGGAACCGGCCGAGCGGGAACGTGCCCCGCTCCAGCGGCAGGATCCAGCCCGCGTCGGCGAACTCCGCCGTCCAGACCACGTCCAGCCCGAGCACGTCGTAGCGGTCGCTCTTCGCCTGGAGGTTGGCGACCATCTGCGCGCGCTGCTCGTCGGCCGCCTCGGGGAGTTCGAGCAGGGTCGCCCGCTCCTCGGGGTGCGCCTGGTTCCACCGGTCGAGCAGCGGCTGCAGGTACGCGGTGGTGTCGCGCCCGATCACCAGGGTGAACGGGCCGCTCCCGCCGAAACGGTCGGTGGGCTGCGCGTCGGCCGCCGAGCATCCGCTCAGAAGGATCATGGTGAGCGCGACGGGGATGAATCGGCGCATCATGACCTCCTGATTTCCAGTTGGTTACATACGTGTTAGGTAGATGCATGCATGTTATGCATAGCGATAACATCAGCGTCAACGGATGGACACGTAACGCTCACGTAACGAGCTTCCGAGGAGGTGGGGCGTGCGGCTGACGCTGCTGGCGCTCCTCGCGAAGGAACCTGCCCACGGGTACGAGCTGAAACAGGCACTTGAACAGATCTTCGGCAGCGCCTACCCTTCACCGAACATCGGGCAGATCTACGTCACGCTCGGCCGCCTGGAGAAGGACGGCCTGGTGCGCGCCGTGGGCGTCGAGCAGTCCAACCGGCCGAACAAGAAGGTCTACCACCTGACGGCGGAGGGCCGCGAGGCGCTCGGCACGTGGGTGGACGAGCCCTCGGAAGGGCCCAGGGTCCGGGACGAGTTCTTCATGAAGCTCGTGCTGGCCCCGACGACCGGAATCGCCGACAGAACAGCGATGATCAATCGCCAGCGACGTCACTACCTCGGACTGATGCGTGACCTCAACGAGCTCGCCGAGCGGACCGACCCGGCCAACCAGGTCGCGCTGCTGCTCGTCGAGGGGGCCATGCTCCACCTCCAGGCCGACCTCGACTGGCTCGAGCGCTGCCAGGAGGACCTGAGGTGACCCCTTCCGCGGTCGACGTCCCTCCCGTGGTCGACACCGTCAATCTCGTGAAGATCTACCAGGACGGCGGGGTGCCGGTGCCCGCCGTGCGCGGGGTCGACCTGCGGGTGGCCGCGGGGGAGTTCGTCGCGATCATGGGACCGTCCGGCTCGGGCAAGTCCACCCTGGTGCACATGCTCGGCGGCCTGGAGAGCCGCACCAGCGGGGAGATCTGGCTGGACGGCCAGCGGGCCGACACGCTGGGCGAGAGCGCCTGGGCGCTGCTGCGCAGGCGGAAGATCGGCTTCGTCTTCCAGTTCTTCAACCTGGTCGCCAACATGACCGTGGCCGACAACGTCGAGCTGCCCGCGCTGCTGGCCGGGGTCTCCGCGCGTGAGGCCCGCAGGCGCCGCGAGCACCTGCTGGGCGAGCTCGGCCTGACCGACCGCGCCGACGCCGCGCCCTCCCAGCTCGCCGGTGGCGAGCAGCAGCGGGTCGCGCTGGCCCGCGCGCTGGCCAACGAGCCGAGCCTGCTGCTCGCCGACGAGCCCACCGGCAACCTCGACAGCCGCAACACCCGCGACGTGCTGCGCCTGCTCGGCGAGGTGCACCGCGACGGCCAGACCGTCATCCTGGTCACCCACGACGCCAGGGTGGCCAGCCTGGCCGACCGGGTGGTCTCCCTGCTGGACGGCCAGATCGTCGACGACGGCGGCGCGGGACTGGTCCGGCGCCGACCCAGGGGCGGCGCGGGCGACGTCGTCGAGCTGAGGGGCTGACCGGTGCCTCTCCGGGCCGGGCCGCCCGCGCTCCCCGTGCGCCCCGCGCTCCTCATGAGCCCTGCCCCCGTGCGTGCTCAGGCTCCCGTACGTGCCCCGGTGCCCGCGCGCCCCGCGGGGGCGCGGTGAGCACCGTCCGCGCCTCGGTCAGGTGGGTCCGGGCCGACCTGCGGGCGCGCCGGGGGCAGACGCTGCTGACGGTGCTGGCCGTGGCCGGTATCGTCACGGCGCTGATCACCTCCGCGACCCTGCTGGAGGACGGCACCAACCCCTGGCGGGCGCTGTTCGCCGAGTCCAGGGGCGCGCACGTGTGGATCCACACCGGGGAGGCCCCCGACACGACCGCGCTGTCGCGGCTGCCGGGCGTGGTCGAGGTCGCCGGCCCCTACCGGTCGGCGCCGGTCACCCTCACCCTGAACGGCAAGAAGTCCCCGGTGGCCCTGCGGGAGACGTCGTCGGCGCCCCCGCGGGTCGCCGCCCCGCTGATCCGCGAGGGGCGCACGCTCCGCTCCGGCGACACCGACGGGGTGATCGTCGAGCGTTCCTTCGCCAGGGCGCTCGGCCTGCGGGTCGGCGCGCCCTTCCCGGTGACCGCGCTCAACGGCGCCACCCACCCGCTCATCGTGGTCGGCCTGGCCGACAGCGCCGAGCAGGGCTTCTACCCCGAGTGGACGCCGGGCCTGGCCTGGACGCTCCCGTCGGCGCTGGCCAGGGTCGAGCCGGCCCTGGGCCGCAGCGAGTCCGTCACCGGGCTGCGCCTGGCCGACGGCGAGGCCACCCTGCCCGCCGTGCACGGCGCCGTCACCCTGCTGGACGGGCAGATCCAGCGGATGTCCACCTGGCGCGAGGTACGCGCCTCGATGGAGCTGGACAACCGGCTGCTCGGCCTGCTGCTGGCCCTGTTCGGCGTCACCGGGCTGGTCGCCGCGGCCCTGGCCATCGCCAACGCGGTGGGCGGCCGGGTGCTCACCCAGACCCGTGACATCGCCACCCTGAAGTCCCTCGGCTACACCCGCGGCCAGGTCTTCGCCGTCCTGATGGTCGAGCACGGCGCGCTCGGGGCGGTCGGCATCGCCATCGGGCTGGTCTGCGGCCAGGTCGCCGCCTCGTTCGTGCTGGACGGCGTGCCGATCCCGCCGCTCTCGCCGGTCCCGCTGCTGGCCATCGCCGGCGGCACCGCCGCGGTGGTCCTGGTGGCCGTCGCGCTGCCGGCCTGGCGCGGCGGCCGGACCCCGCCGGTGCCCGCGGCCCCGGCCGCGCCGCCCAGGGGCCACCTGTCCCGGCTGGCCCGGCTGGCGCTCCTCGCGCGGCTGCCGCCCGCCCTCGTCCTGGGCAGCCGGGACGCGTTCACCCGCAGGCTCCCGGCCTTTCTGAGCATCTTCGGGGTGGCGATCCCGATGATGATGATCACCATCGCGCTCGGCTGCTGGAGCACCCTGGACGACTTCCTGCGCCACCCCGAGCGGGTCGGCCAGGCCGCCGCGCTCGTGGTGCGGCCCGCCAAGGTCCCGGCCGCCGAGGCCGTGCGGATCGCCAGGGCCGACCCCGACGTGCTGGCCGCCCACCCGGGCGCCGAGGTGCCCGCGCTGGAGCCGGAGCAGACCAGGAGCGTGCTGGCGCGCGCCGTGGGCACCTCGGCCGACCCGTACCCCTTCTCGGTCGTGGAGGGCCGGATGTTCGCCGCCCGGGGCGAGGCCGTCGCCGGGCAGGGGCTGCTGGACCTGCTGGACGTGAGCATCGGCGACCGGGTCAGGCTGACCGTCGGCGGCACCCCGCTGATCGTGCACCTGGTCGGCCGGGTGGTGGAGCCCGACCACGACGGGGAGGTGCTCTCCCTAGGGATCGACAGCCTCCCGGCCAAGGACGCGGTGCCGCCGCAGTTCTACAGCCTGGTGCTCAGGCAGGGCGCCGACCCGGCCACGGTCCGGGCGCGGCTGCTGGCCGCCTCGGGCGAGACGCTGGAGGTGGCGCGGGTGGTCAACCCGGCCGAGCGGCTCGCCGTCATCCGGGTGGTGATCGTGGCGCTGATCGCGGTGCTCGCCCTGCTGGGCCTGGCCAACCTGCTCACCGCCGGCGCCCTGGGCCTGCGCGACCACGCCTTCGACCTGGCGGTGCTCAAGGCCATGGGCCTGACGCCCCGGCAGGTGGCCGCGACCCTGGTCACCGGGACCGGCCTGCTGATCGTGCTGGGCGTGGTCGCGGGCACCGTGGCCGGGGCCTCGGTGGTCGGCGGGCTGATCGACCTCCAGGGCCACACCAGCGGCGTCGGGGCCGGTATCGGCCGTACGCCCTCGGCCATGACGCTCGCCGTCGCGGTGCTCGTCGCGGTCGGCGCCTCCCTGCTGGTGACCCTCATCCCGGCGGGCCGCGCGGCCCGCGCGCAGGTCCCGGTCACCGCCCGCTAGTCCCGCGGATCCGGCCGGTCCCGCACGGCTGCGGGATCCCGTACGGCCTCCGGGCAGGCGACAGGGCCCGGGGGTCTCCCCGGGCCCTGGGGTGCCGCTCAGAACGTCAGCGAGAACCAGTAGAAGCCGTGACCGGGCAGGGTCAGCAGGTACGGCAGGGTGCCCACCTCGGGGAAGCGCACCCCGCCCCTGGCCTCCACCGGGGTCATGCCCAGGAAGCGGCGCAGGTCCAGCTCGACCGGCTGCGGGAACTTCGACAGGTTGTTGACGCAGAGCATCAGGTCGTCCCCGTCCTCGCGGACGAAGCTGAGCACCGCCGGGTTGCTGGACCACAGCTCGTTGTAGACGCCGGTCCCGAAGACCGGGTGGTTCCGGCGGATCGCCAGCATGTTCCTGGTGAAGTGCAGCAGCGAGGCCGGGTTCTTCTGCTGGGCCTCGACGTTGACCGCCTGGTAGCCGTAGATCGGGTCCATCACGGCGGGCAGGTACAGGCGGCCCGGGTCGGCCCTGGAGAAGCCGGCGTTGCGGTCGGGGCTCCACTGCATCGGGGTGCGGACCGCGTCGCGGTCCTCCAGCCAGATGTTGTCGCCCATGCCGATCTCGTCGCCGTAGTACATGACCGGGGAGCCCGGCAGCGACAGCAGCAGCGCCGTGAACAGCTCGATCTGGTCGCGGTCGTTCTCCAGCAGGGGCGCGAGGCGACGCCGGATGCCCAGGTAGGCCCGCATCCTCGGGTCCTTGGCGTACTCGGCGTGCATGTAGTCGCGCTCCTCCTCGGTCACCGTCTCGAGCGTCAGCTCGTCGTGGTTGCGGAGGAAGATGCCCCACTGGGCGCTGTCGGGGAGCTTGGGGGTCCGCGACATGATCTCGGAGATCGGCTCGCGGCTGCCCCGGCGCACCCCCATGAAGATGCGCGGCATCAGCGGGAAGTGGAACGCCATGTGGCACTCGTCGCCCCCGGTCGCGGGGTCGCCGAAGTACTCCACCACGTCCTCGGGCCAGCCGTTGGCCTCGGCCAGCAGCACCCGGTCGGGGTAGAGCCGGTCGACCTCGGCGCGGATCTTCTTCAGGTACGCGTGGGTCTCCGGCAGCCCCGAGCAGCTGGTGCCCTCCCGCTCGAACAGGTAGGGGACCGCGTCCAGGCGGAAGCCGTCGATGCCGAGGTCCAGCCAGAACCGCAGGACCTCCAGCATGGCCTCCTGGACCGCGGGGTTCTCGTAGTTCAGGTCCGGCTGGTGGTGGAAGAACCGGTGCCAGTAGTACTGCTTGCGGACCGGGTCGTAGGTCCAGTTCGACTCCTCGGCGCCGACGAAGATGATCGGCGCGTCCGGGTAGCCGGTGGGGTCGTCGGACCAGACGTAGAAGTCCCCGTACGGGCCCTCGGGGTCGTGCCGGGAGGCCTGGAACCACGGGTGCCTGTCGCTGGTGTGGTTCATCACCAGGTCGGTGATGATGCGCAGGCCCCGCCGGTGCGCCGACTCGATCAGCTGCACGAAGTCCCCGAGGTCGCCGAAGTCCGGCAGGATCTTCATGTAGTCGGAGATGTCGTAGCCGCCGTCGCGCAGGGGGGACTCGTACAGCGGCAGCAGCCACAGGCAGTCGACGCCGAGCCACTGGACGTAGTCCAGCTTCTCGATGAGACCGCGCAGGTCACCCGTACCGTCGCCGTTGGAGTCCTTGAACCCGCGGACCAGCACCTCGTAGAAGACGGCGCGCTTGTACCACTGCGGGTCCGCCGAGACGAAGTCCTCGGCCACGGACTCGGAGGCATGGAAAAGGGGGGATGCGTTCATCGTGTTCTCGCTCACGGTGATGGAGGCAGGACGAAGTCACCGGATGCTCCGGCTGATGATGTTTGGTGACCGCGCCGGCGGGAGCCGTCATCCCCACGAGCTCCGTGCCCTTGGACAGACCGAATTTGTGATTCTGGTCCATCCGTTCTGGCGCTTTCTGGGCCGAACACTACCAGCCGGCCGAACGTCCGGAAGCCCTCTTGGCATGGTCGATCGGCCCTCTGGCGCGGAATCCTCCCGGGGGCCGTGCCGAGGCCGCGTAATCGCCGCGTCGCTCAGTGTTCTCCTGCCGGAAACATGGCACGCCGCACGGCGCCCACCTGGGCCGCCGCCCGGGGACGCCCGATCGCGGGAGGCTCAGGCCCAGGGCGGGGAGAGATCGTCCAGGTGGTCGCGGTGGTCGCCGATCCAGGCGCCGAACAGCACCAGGCTCCGCACCCAGAAGCGGTCGTTCCAGCCGTGGAAGCGGGCCAGCGCGTCCGGGCCCTCGGCGAGGGCGGCGAGCAGGTGCTCCGACAGCAATGAGGGCACCGTCTCGGCGACGAGGCCGAGCATCCGGTGGCCGTACCGCCGGGCGGGCGCGGCGGCCGAGCGCAGCGGGACCCGCTGGAGCGGCTGCTTGACCACGTTGGTGGAGGGCAGCGCGGCCACCCGGGGGTCGGCCGCGTGCAGCAGCTCGCGGTAGAAGCGCCCGGCGGCCTTGCGGTGCACGCCGACCGAGAGCGCGGCGTCGAAGAACTCCGGGTGCAGGAACGGCGCCGCGAACGACGCCTCGGGGCCGACCAGGTTGACCGGGGAGCGGGCGATGCCCCGCGCGGTCCGGGTGTGCAGGACCGACAGCGGCAGCTCGGCCCGGTGGCCGTTGAGCACGGCGGTCGACTGCGTGAAGGCCCGCTCGACCGCGTCGGCGATCCAGGACTCGGCCTGCTCGGACAGGAACGGCACCGAGGCCGGTCCCAGCGTCAGCGAGCCGAGCAGCGCGGCCTTGCGCTCGGCCTGCGTGGTGGCCTCCAGCGCGGCCCCGCTGACCATGAAGTTCTTCAGCAGCGGCCCTCCGGCCAGCCCGTCGACGAGGGTCCGGCCCGACCGGTGCACCTCGCGGGCGAACGGGGTGTACCAGGCGTGGTGCGGGGTGAGGAACTCCAGCCGCCGCGCCGCGGCCAGCGCGTCGTCGGGGTAGGCGGCGGCGTCCTGGGGGATCACCCGGTGGCGCACGCCCAGCTCGCGGGTGATCGCCCTGGCGAAGACGATGTCGGTGTCGGTGCCGTCGTCGGGACTGGTCGTCCACGACTCCACGTCGGCCCCGCGCGCCACCGCGACCGAGCAGAGCAGCCGCGAGTCGTAGCCGCCGCTGACCGGCACCAGCAGCGGGCGCCCGTCGAACTCCTTGTAGACCTCGTGCAGGATCTCCAGGATCTCCCCGGCCGTCCGCCCGGCCTCGTAGGGCTCCTCGCGCAGCCAGCGGGGCAGCATCCGCTCGGCCGAGATCCGGCCGCTCGCCCGGTCCCAGACCAGCGCGCCGGACCCGGCCAGCCGCCGCACCCCGGCGTAGGGGGTGTCGTCGCGCAGCGGGAAGGTCAGCCGGATGATCGAGGCCCAGGCCTCCCAGTTCACCTCGTGCGGGCCGCGCGCGAGGGCGAGCAGCGGCTCCAGCAGGGAGGAGAAGTAGACCGCCCCGTCGCGCTCCAGGTGGTAGACGTCCACCAGGCCCAGGCCGCCGGCGTGCAGGACGACCCGCTCGCCGTCGCCGATCAGGCCGGGCGTCTCGTAGGTCTCCGCCACGGTGATCCAGGGCGCCGTGCCCTCGGGGGTGCGCTCGCCCCAGGCGAAGGCCCAGGTGCGCTCGTCGCGCCGGTAGGGCGGCAGCGGCGAGGAGCTGAACAGGGCCGCGCCCGGCTCCCGGAGGGCGGGCGTGACCCGCGGCCCGGCCCCGCGCAGCGTCTCCAGGACGGCCTCGTCGAGGTGTCCGATGCCGCCGCAGACGTACGGCCTCACATTGAACGTCGGCCACTGCACCGTGCTGACTCCTCTATGTCGCGATTGACCAAAGGGTATCCTTTCGGCCGGCTGAGAAAACGGAGGACGGCGTGGCGGGCGACCAACTCGAAAGCACACGACAGGCGTTACGCGAGGCGGTGGCTCACGCGGAGCGGGCCTCCGAACTGGCCCGGCTGCTGGACGCGGCGCAGGCCAGGGTCGCCGAGGCGGAGCGTGCGGCCGAGGAGCTGCGGGCGCTGCGGGAGCGGCTGAGCGAGACCGAGGAACGGCTGGAGGCCGCGAACGCGGCCGAGGAGAAGCTCAGGAAGGACCTCGCCGAGCAGCGCTACCAGGCCGAGGTGGCCAAGTGGAAGCTGTCGTCGGTGCAGGTGGCCCGCTGGTCCAGGCTCGGCGACGCGATCAAGACCGGGAAGAGCAACCCGGTACGGCTGGCCCGGGGCCTGCGCGGCGCGGCCAAGCCGGCCAAGCGCCCGACCGCCCCCAAGCGCCAGCCCGTCCCGCGCAAGACCGCCGACAAGCCCGCCGCCCCCGGCGCGTCCTTCCAGGCCACCAGCTCGGTCAGGACCGTCGGCGGCAGGTCGGTGAAGCTCAAGCCGTTCCGCGTCCCGACCGGGCCGAACACCCGCCCGCACCTGACCGCGGCCGTGATCGCCGAACCGCACGGCGAGGCGCTGCTGCGCTACGAGTGGCGCCAGACCACCGGCTTCACACCGCGCGACTTCGCCCGGGTGCTGGCCGCGGAGGTGCCGCACCTGCTGCTGGTGGAGTCGGTGACCGAGGGCCCGTGGGCCGAGGAGCTGCGCCGGCCGGGGCAGGGACTGCGCGCCCTGCTGTCCTGGTGCGCCCAGCGGGGCATCCGCACGGTCTTCTGGCACACCCGGGGAGAGGTGGACGACCTCGCCCCCGCGGCCGGACTGTTCGAGCACGTGGTGACCGCGCTGCCGGCGTCGGTGAAGTCCTGGGGCGCCGCGCTGGCGACCCGCGAGCCCGAGCCCGGCCGCAGGGCGCCCTCGCTGGGCATCCTGCCGTTCGCCGTCCAGCCCCGGGTGCACAACCCGCTGCCGCTGGCCGGGGACCGGTTCGGGCGGGTGCTGTCCCTGGAGGAGCTGCTCCCGGGGCACCTGTCCTACCCCGACGTGCTCACCTCCTACCGCTGGCCGGTCGCGGTGGACTGTCCCGCGGGCACCGAGCCCTGGCGGATGGCCGAGCTGGCCGCCTGCGGGACGCCCATCGGCACCGAGCCCGACCCGGTCCGCGCGCACGTGGCGCTGCGCCAGGCGTACGCCTCGGGGACGATGACCGAGAAGGTCGACGACCTGCTGGACGCGATCGGGCTGCCCAGCGGCCGGGCCACCCTGAACATCTCGGTGATCATGATCGACCGGGGGGACCTCGACCACACCCTGGCCCAGGTCGCGCCGCAGAAGGGCGTCGTGCAGCTCGTGCTGCTCTCGGACGCCCCGGACGCCCCGGGGCGGGCCCGCGAGGCCATGCCGGACGGGGTGGACGTCACGGTCCGCCGTACCGACTCCGGCCTGACCGTGGGCGGCATGCTGGACCGGGCGCTGGACCTGTGCCAGGGCGACCTGGTGGCCGTCATGGACGCCCGCGACCGGTACGGCGAGCACTACCTGGCCGACCTGAGCAGGGCCTTCCTGTTCACCACCGCCGACATCGTCGGCAAGGCGGCCTACTACGCCCACCTGCGCGACGTGGCCGCGACCGTGCTGCGCCAGCCCTCTGCCGAGTACTCCTACCTGCCCGACGTGGCCGGGGCGACCTTGCTGGCCCGCCGCACGGTGCTGCGCGGCATCGGGTTCGCCGACGTCTCCGACGGCTGGGCCGAGGTGCTGATGCGCCAGTGCCGCGCCGACGGGGTCAAGGTCTTCTCCGCCGACCGCTTCGGCTACGTCTGCCTGCGCGACCGCGACCGGTGGCTGCTGGGCTCGGCCCAGCTCGTCGACTACGGCCCGGCCGAGCCGCACGCCCTGGTCTGACGTCCGCGATCCCGGCCCGGCCGCGCGTTCTCGCCCGGCGCCCGTCCGGTACGGGGTCGCCGACGTCGGTCCGGTCGGGGTCGCCGGTCCGCCCGGTACGGGGTCGCGCCCGGCCTGGCGCGGCCCCGTCACCGAGGGGGCGGGCGGTCCCGTGCCGAGGGGGAGGGCGGCGCCGGGCCCGGGGTTAGGCTGCCGGGATGACGCCCGCCCGGCTCGACGAGCTTCTCGGCCGGCCGCCGATCCCCCGGGGCACCTGGGCCCGGGAGGCGGTCTACCTCTGCCCGCCCGTCGCGGGCCCCTGCGGGGACCCGGAGGCGACGGCCGGGCGGCTGCGCACGCTGGACGGCGTCTCGGACGTGCGGGTGCGCCCGGGGGGGTTCCTGGAGATCGTGGTGGCCGTGCCGGGCGAGCTCGTCACCGGGATCGGCCCGGCCGGAGCCCCCGCGGTCACCGGCGCCTCCCCGTGGGAGGACCTGCCCCGGACGTGGGCCAACCCCGGATTCGCGGTCAGGTACGCGCACGTGCGGGCGGCCGCCGTGCAGCGCTGGGCGGCGGAGCTGGGCGTGGGCGGGCCCTTCGTGCCGGAACTGCTCGACGGCCGCCTGGACCGGGCCGTGCTCAGGGTGCTGGCCGAGGCGCACGGCAGGAGGGCGAGCCGGGACCCCGGGTGGGCCGCCTACGCCCTCCGGCTGGCCCTGGCCTACCACGACGCGTTCGAGGGGGCCGGGGTGCTCCCGGTGGGCGACGAGGAGCCCTCTCCGCTGCACGCCGCCCGGGTGCGGCTGGCGCGCGCGGTCCGGGACGTGCTGGCCGAGGCGCTGGCGGCCGTTGGCGAGGCGGCCCCCGGCAGGATGTAATGAATCCTCCTGATCGACATGAGAACAGCGGAAAGAGCGGAAGGGGCGCGATGGACGGCTCCGGGGAGCCCCCGCCCGGGACCGGGCGTACGGCCCGGCGGGCGCTGCGCAGGACGCTGCCGGTCCTGCTGGCCTTCGCCGTCGTCCTCGGCGGGCTCGCGTACTTCGGCGACGAGGTGCGGGAGCTGATCGGCACCGCGCCCGGCTCGCCCCGCTCGCAGGCGGCGACGCACGGCCTGCACGAGCGGGCCGAGCCGATCGACGCCCGCTGCGCCACGCTCCCGAAGGACCTGGACGCCGACGCCGGGGCGTCGCTCCGGGCCTTCGGCCGCTGCCTGGACCGGATGTGGACGGCCACCCTGAACCGGGCCGGGATGGAGTACGAGCCGCCCGAGCAGGTGCGGCTGGTCACCTCCGCCTCCCGGGCCGCGTGCGGGACCGGCGACGACGACTGGGCCGGGATCTACTGCCCGGACTCCCGGGTCGTCAACGTGCTGATCGAGGACGACGAGGTCTTCCCGATGATGTTCACGCTCGCGCACGAGTACGCCCACCACGTCCAGGAGGTCACCGGGCTGGCCGACCGGCGCGGCTCCGAGGCGTTCGACGAGGCATGGTCGCGACGCCTGGAGCTCCAGGCGGACTGCCTGGCCGCGGCGACGCTGCGGCAGGTGGCCCCGCGACGGCTGGAGCGCCTGCGCGCCCTGGCCGGACCCCAGGACGGCGCCGACGACGACGTACGGGCGGACCACCGGCGCTCGCACGGTTCTGGCGCCAGCGGTGCCGAGTGGATGCGGCGGGGCCAGCAGGAGGGCAGCGTGGCCGCCTGCAACACCTGGGGCGCCCCGGCCGACCAGGTCTCCTGAGCCCTCCGGACGGACCCCGGCGCGAAAATATATCGCTAAATCGGCAAATAACGTAAAAAGTTCGCGCGGTGGCGGGCGATCCCGTCTCGATGGGTGGGCAATCGTCTCAGGGGGATCACCGGGTCCGATAGCCTCGATCGGGTGAGTCGATTCGCCCATCCCGCCGGTGACCGGCATGCCGAAGTGCTGCCCGAGGAGCGCCCTCCGCACGCACCCGCCGACCTGAACACCCTCGATCCCGCCATCTGGCCGCGAACGTCCGGCCGCGCCGACGGCGCGGTCACGATCGGCGGCGCGGACGTCAGGGACCTGGTCGCAGAGCACGGCAGCCCGCTCTACGTGGTGGACGAGGAGGATTTCCGCTCCCGCTGCCGCGACTACGCCGAGGCGTTCTCCGGCGGTGACGTCCACTACGCGGGCAAGGCGTTCCTGTGCCGCGAGGTGGCCCGCTGGATCATGCAGGAGGGCCTCGGCCTCGACGTGTGCAGCTCAGGGGAGCTCGCCGTCGCGCTCAGCGTCGGGTTCCTGGCCGAACGGATCACCCTGCACGGCAACAACAAGTCGCTCGCCGAGCTGGAGCGGGCCGTCGAGGCGGGCGTCGGGCACATCGTGGCCGACTCCTTCGAGGAGATCGCCCGCCTGGGCTTCCTGGCCGAGAAGCACGGCACGCGCCCCAAGGTGATGATCCGGGTCACCGTGGGCGTCGAGGCCCACACCCACGAGTTCATCGCGACCGCCCACGACGACCAGAAGTTCGGCTTCTCGCTGAGCGGCGGCGCCGCGGCCGAGGCGGCCAGGCGGATCCTCGCCCTGCCCCAGCTGGAGCTGGTCGGCCTGCACTCGCACATCGGCTCGCAGATCACCGACACCGCGGGGTTCGAGGTGGCCGCGCGCCGCCTGGCCACCCTGCTGGTGCAGATCAAGGACGAGCACGACGTCGTGCTGCCCGAGCTCGACCTCGGCGGCGGGTACGGCATCCCGTACGTCGAGGGCGACGTCGCGCCCGACGTCAAGGAGATCGCCGACAGCCTGCGGGAGATCGTCGCCAAGGTGGCCGCCTCCGCCGGCCTGCCGGTGCCCAGGCTCACCGTCGAGCCGGGCCGGGGCATCGCCGGGCTCGCCGGGGTGACGCTCTACGAGGTCGGCACGATCAAGGACGTCGAGGGCCTGCGCACCTACGTCAGCGTCGACGGCGGCATGAGCGACAACATCCGCACCGCCCTGTACGGGGCCGAGTACACCGCGCGCCTGGCCTCCCGGGAGAGCGCCGCCGGGCCGATGCTCTCCCGCCTGGTCGGCAAGCACTGCGAGAGCGGCGACATGATCGTGCGCGACCTGTGGTTCCCGGCCGACCTGGCCACCGGCGACCTGATCGCCGTGGCCGGCACCGGCGCGTACTGCCGCTCGCTGGCCAACAACTACAACTACCTCCCCAAGCCCGCCGTGGTCGCGGTCAAGGACGGGGTGTCCCGCGTGATCGTCCGCCGGGAGACCGAGGACGACCTGCTGAGAGGACAGCTGTGAAACGACCTGGAGCGGCGGGGGCGGCCCTCGTGGCCGACGGCCCCGTCCGCCGTGCGAACGAGAGGGGCGTGTGACCTCATGGCACTGAAAGTCGCGCTTCTGGGATGCGGCGTCGTCGGCTCCCAGGTGGTCAGGCTGCTGCACGAGCAGGCCGACGACCTCGCCGCCCGCGTCGGCGCCCCGCTGGAGCTGGCCGGTGTCGCGGTGCGGCGCCTGGGCCGCAGGCGGGACGCCGAGGTGGACCCCGCCCTGCTCACCACCGACGCCGAGGCGCTGGTCACCCGCGACGACATCGACATCGTCATCGAGGTGATCGGCGGCATCGAGCCCGCCAGGTCGCTCATCCTGAGCGCGCTGAACGCCGGCAAGTCGGTCGTCACGGCCAACAAGGCCCTGCTCGCCGAGGACGGCGCGACCGTGCACGCCGCGGCCAGGGCCGGGGGTGCCGACCTGTACTTCGAGGCGGCCGTCGCGGGCGCGATCCCGCTGATCCGGCCGCTGCGCGAGTCGCTCGCCGGGGACCACGTGCACCGGGTGCTCGGCATCGTCAACGGCACCACCAACTACATCCTCGACCAGATGGACTCCAGCGGGGCCTCGTTCTCCGACGCGCTGGGCGAGGCGCAGGCGCTGGGCTACGCCGAGGCCGACCCCACGGCGGACGTGGAGGGCTTCGACGCCGCGGCCAAGGCCGCGATCCTCGCCGGGATCGCGTTCCACAGCCGGGTCACCGCCGCCGACGTGCACCGCGAGGGCATCACCGAGATCACCGCGGCGGACGTGGCCAGCGCAAAGGCGATGGGCTACGTGATCAAGCTGCTGGCGATCTGCGCCCGCTCCGACGACGGCCGCTCCTTCGGCGTACGGGTGCATCCGGCCATGATCCCCCGGACGCACCCGCTGGCCGGGGTCCGCGAGGCCTACAACGCGGTGTTCGTCGAGGCGCGCTCGGCGGGACGGCTCATGTTCTACGGCGCGGGCGCGGGCGGCGCGCCGACCGCCAGCGCCGTGCTGGGCGACATCGTGGCGGTGGCCCGCAACGTGCTGGCGCGCACCCGGGGGCCGGAGGAGTCCACCTACGCCGACCTGGTCGTGCACCCGATGGGCGAGACCGTCACGCGCTACCACGTCTCGCTGGACGTCGCCGACCGGCCCGGCGTGCTCGCCCGGGTCGCCGACATGTTCGCCAAGCAGGACGTCTCCATCCAGACCGTCCGCCAGCAGGGTCACGGCGACGACGCCCAGCTCGTCCTGGTCACCCATCGGGCCAGCGACGCCGCGCTCTCGGCCACCATCGAGGCGCTGCGCGAGCTGGAGATCGTCCGCAACGTGGTGAGCGTCATGCGCGTCGAGGGCGAGGACGCCTCCTAGCGGCGGCCGTCGTCCCCTGACGGCCGGGGTCCCGGCCCCGGCCGTCCGCGTCCGCCCGCCCCGGTCCCGTCCGGGTGCCGCCCGGATCCCGGTCCCGGCCCTGCCCGGGGCCTGGCCGGTCCGGCGGAACGGGCCGTTCGCGGCCCGGGGCGCTCGTCATGCCGGGTCGGCATGGTTCCTGGGTGTTCGGTAACGGATGATCTCGCGGCCCTCGATGGGCGATATGTTGCCTTTGTCGGTGTCAGCAGTTCCGGGAAGGGGACCCTCCGTGAAGGTCGTTCGTCGGATGGTGGCGCTCCTCGCGGTACCGGTCCTGGTGACGGTGGCCGCACCGGCCGCCCTGGCGGGGAGCGGCAAGCCTCCGAAGGTCAGGACGGTCGTCTCGCTGACCTTCGACGACGGCGACTCCACCCACCCGGCCGTGGCCGGCATGCTGGAGAGACACGGGATGCGGGGGACGTTCTACGTCAACACCGACACCGTCGGCGGCGAGGAGAAGCTGACCCGGCGCGGGCTCGCCCGGATCGCCAAGAAGGGCCACGAGATCGGCGGGCACACCCTCACCCACGTCCGTCTCACCGAACTGACCCGGAGCGAGCAGGAGACGCAGATCTGCGACGACCGCAGGAGGCTCGTCTCCTGGGGGTACCGGCCCGTCACCCTCGCCTACCCGTTCGGCTCGGTCGACTCCGACGCCAAGGCGGTGGCCCGGCGGTGCGGTTACGACGCGGCCCGCGGGGTCGGCGGGCTCAAGGAGTGGGCCTGCCCCGCCTGCCCCGGTGCCGAGACCCTCCGCCCCAGGGACCGCTACGACATCCGCACGCCGGGATCGATCCGCGAGGACACCCTGCTGCGGCACATGAGGCAGCAGATCCTCAACGCCGAGAAGACCGGCGGCCTGGTGCCCCTGGTGTTCCACCGGGTCTGCGACGACTGCGGCCTCTACTCGGTCACCCCCGAGCGCATGAACGACTTCCTCGGCTGGCTCAAGGACCGCAGGTCCCGGGGCACGGTGGTGAAGACCCTCAAGGACGCCGTCGGCGCCCGCCACCGCCCCCTGCCCCCGGCGGAGGACCCGGCGGCCGCACCGGGCTGAGCGAGGACGCTCCCGTCCCCGCCGCGGGCCCGGATCTCACCGCGAGCCCCCCGCGAGCCCCCGCAGGCGGCGGGCGGCGCGGCGCAGCAGGGAACGCTGCCGAGCCCGGTGCAGGGCGACCGCCTCCAGGCGGCGCTGCTCGGCCTTCTCCTTCCACCGGTCGGCGTCGCGCCGTCCCTTGGCGGCGTCGGCCCGGAGCCGCTTGACCTCGGCCTTGAGGGCGGCGGCCTGCCGCCGGGCGCGCTCGGCCTCCCGCGCCCGGGTCTCGGCCGTCGCCCGCCAGCGCGCCGCCTCCCGGTTGCGGTTCGTGGTCCAGGAGGGGTACGCGCGCGCCGCGGGCAGCAGCCGCCAGGACTCGGCGTCCAGCCAGGTCACCCCGTACAGCTCGGCGATCACGTCGTCGATCGGCTCGTCCTCGCGCGCCACCCGCAGCGCCCGGGAGACGGCGGCGGTCCGCTCCAGCCGGGCGGCCAGGACGCCCGTCTCGTCCTCGTCCAGCGCCACCAGCAGCAGGCCCTCGCCGCCCTTCTCGGCCCGCTCGATCAGCATGTCCAGCGACTCGGCCCCCGGGACCCACCCGGCCGGGCAGACGAAGCGGAACGGCGCGGGCGCCGAGGTGGCGGGGACCCGTCCGAGGAAGCGGACGCGGCCGTCGTGGGCGTACTGGCCGTGCAGCAGCCGCAGGTCGAGCAGGGGGTCGTCCAGCGGCGCGGGGCGTTCGCCCTCCAGCGACTCCCACGGGCCGGTCACCGTGACGCGCACGTCGGGCAGGGTGCTGGCCAGCGTCCCGTCCACGCTCGCCCGGACGTCCTCGAAGCGGGCACCGCCCTCGGCGTTCACCACGACGTCGACGTAGGGGACCAGCCACTGCCGTCCGGAGTCGGTGCGCAGGGTGCGCCGGTAGGGGATCCGGTCGGCGATGAACGGCTCGTTGTGCCGCCTGACCTCGGCGGGCCTGCGCATGGCCGTCGTCGTGCCCAGGTGCCAGCTCAGCGCCCGCTCCTCCGGGACGAACACCGCGCCCGCCTGGGTCAGCCGGTACCCCAGCTCGGTGTCCTCGCCGAGGACCAGCGAGGTGTCCAGCCCGCCCACCTCGCGCAGCAGGGCGGCGGGCAGCGAGACCGTCGCGCCCACGTGGACGCGGTGCAGCAGCGCACCGGGTGCGTCGCGGAAGCCCCGGTGCGCCTCGACGAGCTCGCCGATCCAGTCGTGCCCGTGGTCGGGGTCCTCCTGGAACAGGGTCCCGGCCCGGTCCCCGGCGACGGCGGCCCGCACCTCGGCCGGGGTGGGCGGGGTCCCGTCCATGGCGGTGAAGCGCAGGGTGCCCGTCACCACCAGGTAGTCCGTCAGGTGGTGCCAGCGCAGGTGCGTCTCGACGTGCTCGCGGTAGGCGACGATGTCGGCGTCCATCCGGTGGATCACCTCGCCGTCGGCGACGGCCGTGCCGGTCTCCACGGCCCAGGCGATGCCCCGGCGGCCGGGCGCGGTGCCGACGATCCGGGTCCGCTCGGGGGCGATCTCGGGCAGCCGCAGCCGGGGCGTGCTGCCGTCGTCCACGACGATCACCTCGAGGAGGTGCGACGGGTAGGTCTGGGCGGCGAGCGCGGCCAGCGTGAGGTCCAGCCTGTCCTGCCGTCCCCGGGCCGGGATGACCACGCTCACCGGCAGGCGGGGCTCCCAGGCGCCCGGATCGGCCGGGCGGAGCACCCCGTAGTCGTTGCCCGGGATCCGCGGCGCGTCCACGGGGTCCGGGGTCCGTGGCGCGTCCGCGGCGCCGGGTGGCCGCGGCGCGCTCATGGCGCCTCCGCCGGGAGCTCCATCAGCGCGCTGGGCCGGAAACCCCGCCACTGGCGCTTGTTGCGCCGCAGGAACGTGCCGATCGGCTCGCGCCAGGTGTGGTTCGCGACGTTGCCGCGCCGCAGGATGTAGCCCAGGCCCTGGGTGCGGTAGATCTGCCCGCCCGCGGCCTGCACGGCGTGCTGGAACTGGGCGTCGATCGTCCCGGGCATGGGACGGAAACCGCCCACGGCCTCGAAGGCGGAACGTTCGGAGAAGATGGTCCCTCCGGCGATGAAGTTGGTGATCTGCTCGGTGACCTGCTCGCGGTGGACGGTCACCCCGATCGAGGCGAGGTGGACGAACTCCGGGACCATGCCCACGACCTGGGCACCCGAATAGGAGTGGGCCAGCAGCAGGTCGGAGACGAAGTCGGGCCCGTACCAGTCGTCGTCGTCCATCTTCAGCAGGAACGACCCCGACGCCCTGGCCGCGGCCTGGTTCAGCACGGTCCCGAACACGGTGCCCGCGTCCGGCTCGAACACGGTCACCGGATGCTCGAAGGAGGCCAGCGCCCCGGCCACGCCGGGGTGCGCCGCGGAGACGCCGTGCAGGGCCAGGATCACCTCGAACGTGGCGCCGCGCTGCCTGGCGAGCTGCTCCAGGGCGAAGGGCACCATGTCCGGGCGCCGGGTGGCCAGCAGCACCGAGACCGGGGCCGGGGGCCGGGCCGGGGCCCCGAGCTGTTCCCAGCGGGCCCGGACGCCGTGCACGCGCAGCGCCTGCCGGCGCAGCCGGACGCTGTGCTCCTCGCGCTCCAGGTCGTCCTTGAGGCCCGGCTCCCCGGCCGAGGTGATCAGCCTGGTCAGCTCGTCTCCCAGGGCGCCCGCCCAGCGCGGCACGGTCTCGCAGACCAGCGGCACCCCGGCCGCCGCCAGGCCGGTGACGACCCGCAGCGCGGCCACCGGCCCGGTGTGGGCGCGCCGCCAGTCCACCCGCACGCCCCGGACCTGCCGGATCCGGTCGACGTCCACGTCGGTGACGCGGCCGGAGGCGTCGAAGACGGTCAGCTCGCGGCCCTCGCAGACGATCGTCCAGCGGCCGGAGCGGACCGACAGGTCGGCCATGCCCAGGGAGGGCACGGTGACGAAGCCCATCGGGTTGACCGAGCGGTCGTCGACCGGCGGGATGGTCCGGGGCTCGGACAGGTCGCCGAGCCCGCTCCGGGCGATCGCGCCCCCGCCGGGCCGGCCGAGCCGCTCCCAGCTCATCAGCGCGGCCTCGGGACGGTCGTCCGGGACCGTCTCACCTTCCCAGTCCGGCGGCTCCTGCCCGACGGCGCGCACCCCCAGGTCGGCCCCGCGGGCGCCGAACCTGTCCGGGACCGGCCCGGCCGGGGGGGCGGGGGCCGCGTTCGGGTCGCCGGGACGCCAGTGGGCCGCCCCGGGACCGGCCAGCGCGGCGACGGGCGCGGCCACCGCGTCCAGCCGGTGCCCGCCGAACGCCCTGGCGGTCGCGGCGAGCGTGCGACCGGCCGGGACGGGTTTGGAGAAGGTGGCCTCGACCACCCAGGACGGTGGTGCCGGCCGGTGGACGCGGAGCTCGACGAGCGCGCGCCAGCGGTGGGCCGGGGTGGGGGAGAGCACCGGCGCGGTGTACCAGTGCGGCGTCTCCCGTACGGCGACGACGACCCGGGCGGCCAGGGGCAGCAGCGCCTGCAGGCTCGCGGCCCTGCGGACGTCGGTCGCCGTCCGGGCGAGCACCAGGACCTCCGCGGCGCTCTCCTCGGCGCCGGGCAGGCCGCCGGTGTCGCCGTCGAGGTCCATCGCCCCGCATGCCTCCAGCTCGCCCGGCGTCTCGAAGCCCACGTGGTAGACCAGCACGCGCCCCTTGCCGGCGCGCTCCCGGGCGGCGCGGACGAGATCGGTCAGGAGTGACATCAGCCGGTCCCGCCCCGGCGCGCGGCCGTCGAGAGGATCCTCCCCAGCGGGCCGCGCCGCCGCTCGTCCCGCAGGCGCCCGGCCTCGTCCCGCAGCCGGTCGGCCTCGGCGCGCAGGTCCCGCAGCTCGCCCTCCAGGCGCCGCGCCTCGCGCTTCCAGCGGGCCGCGTCGGCCCGCCACCTCGCGGTGTCGCCGGTGACGGGTTCGGCCTCCGCGACGGTCGTCACGCCGAACTCGGCGGCGCCCACCCAGAACGACCCGAACAGCTCGTGGACGAGGCCGTCGAGGTCCGCGGGCGCGCCGTCGGCGGTCTCCCCGGCGTCCGGGGCCGGAACAGGGACCCCAGGGACCCCGTCGTCGGCCACCAGGGCCGCCCTGGCGAAGGCGGCGGTGCGCTCCAGCCTGGCCGCGCCGACCCCGGCGGCGCTCTCGTCGAGGGCCACGCTCAGCAGGCCGTACCCCTCGCGCTCGGCGAGGGCGACCAGTTCGGCCAGGCTGCCGGGACCGAGCGCCCACCCCGCGGGCAGCAGGAGCCGGAACGGCGCGGGCGCCGAGCTCGCGGGCACCCGTTCGGTGAAGGAGACGCGCGGCTCGTGGGCGTACAGGTTGTACACCAGCCGCAGGTCGAGCAGCGGCTCGTCCAGGGAGGGGCGGCGCCCGGCCGGGAGCTGCGACCACGGGCCCACCACGGTGACGGCGACGTCGACCAGGGTGCCCGCGAGCGCGGCGTCCACGCATCCCCGCACGTCCTCGTAACCGGTGCCGCGCGCGTCGACGATCACGTGCACGTACGGCACCAGCCAGTTCCTGCGCGGGTGGGTGCGCAGCCAGCGAAGATCCGGGATGAGGTCGGGCAGCACCGACCAGTTGTGCCGGTGCACCTCCTTCTCCCTGACCATGACCGTGGACGGGCCCAGGTGCCAGGCCCGGGCCCGGGGGTCGGGGACGAAGACCGCGCCCGCCTGGGCGAGGCGGAAGCCCAGGTCGGTGTCCTCGCCCATGTTCAGCGTGGTGTTCACCCCTCCCACCGAGCGCAGCAGCGCCGCCGGGACCGAGGTGCTGGCCCCCGAGTGGAGCCGGTACGCCCCGGCGCCGGCGTCCCGCAGGAGGCGGGTCCCCTCCAGGATCCCCGCCCGCCACGCGTGCGGCGCCGACTCGTCGAACAGCTTCTCCGCGTCCCCCGCGGCCACGGCCTCGAAGATCTCCCCCGGGCAGGGGCCGGTCTCCTCCGGGGTGAAGCGGACGTCGCCCATCACGACGGCGTAGGGGACGACGTGGTGCCAGCGCATGTGCGCCTCCACGTGCTCCCGGTCCAGGATCACGTCGGAGTCGACCCAGTGCAGCACGTCCCCGGCGGCCTCGGCGGCACCGGTCTGGCGGGCCCAGCCCCGCCCCCAGCGGCCGTCGGGGACCCGGACCAGACGGGTCGCGGCCGGGGCGAGCGCGGGCGGGCGCAGCGGCGGGTCGCTGCCGTCGTCGGCGACGACCACCTCCATCAGGTGCGCCGGATAGGTCTGCGCGGCCAGGGCGGCGAGCGTGCGCTCCAGGGACTCCTGGCAGTCGTGCGCCGGGATCACCACGCTCACCCTGAGCCAGGGCTCCCACTCGCCCACCTCGGGCGGGACCAGCGATCCGTGGTCGTTGTGCCTGACCCTGGCGCGAGGGACGGCCCCTGGCCCGGTACGCGGCGCGGCCGGTCCGGCGGGCACGGTCCCGGGGACCGGGACCGGGACGGGGACGGGGGCAGGGGTGGGGGCGTCCGCGCGGGCGGGCCCGGGGCCGCCCGCGCCCGGGGAGGCGGGACCGGTCGCGGTCACGCTTCCCTCTCCGACAGGACCCGGCCCGTCCCCTCCCGGGACGGGACCTGCCCGTGCGCGGCCTGTCGGTGCGCGGCCTGTCCGTGCGCGGCGGGCGCGTACGGGGCCTGCCCGTGCGCGCTCTCGGCCGGGTGCGAGAGCAGGTCGCGGACCGTCTCCTCGATCTGACGGCGTCCCGGCGCGAAGGCCAGCCGGTCCTCGCCGAGGGAGACCAGGATCGCCTGCAGATCCTCGTCCCGCCTGTTCTCGTGCTTCTCGATCAGCGCCGTGATCTCGTCCAGCCGACGGTCCAGCCGCTCCGCGACCGTCTTGACGGTGGCCATCTCGGCCTCGTGACGCTTGACGCGGGCGTCGATGCGCAGGGCCTTTCCGTCCACCCTGCGGACGGTGAGGATCATCAGCAGCTGGACGGCCAGGACCGTCGCCAGGGCGCCGAGCACGAGGGCCGCGGTGACCGAGACGATCCCGGTGATCGCGAGCAGTGCCAGCGTGATCAGGACCAGCGGGCCGACGATCGCCGCGAGAAGCGTCAGTTTTCGGGGCGTGGGCATCCGCGCCTACCTTCCGTGCCGCTCTTCTTCCTGGTGTTACCTGTCGTGTGAGGGGAGATAAGCGAGGCTATCCGCCCTGCAAGCGCAAATATGTCGATAAATGGGAATTCGAAGGTTCCTGTGACCCATGTGACAGGTGAGGCACAGACCCGGGGGACGACCTGGGCGGCGGGACGCGTCACCGTCGGCGACCGTCCATGCCGGGTATGAAGTGCGGTGAAAACGGATCTTCCGGGCTCGCTATCCTTCGCTGGTGCCCGCGCCGTCCGCCTCGCTCGCCCCCGCCCCGGCTCCCGTCGTCCCCGCGACGCCGGTGGGTTTCCTGCGCCCGGCGGACGGGGAGACCGCCGAGCTGACCTGGGACGGCCGGGGCTGGTCGGCCGCGGGCGAGCCGCTGGGCGACCGGCCGGACGCCGCCTGTGCGGCCCGTCTGCGCCCGCTGCGCGGGCTGGTCGTACGGTGGCCCTCCTCCCCGGTGCCCGTGGACGCGGTGATCGGGCTGGCCGCCGCGGGGGTGCCGCTGCACGCCGCGGCCTCACCGGACTGGACGGACCCCGTCCTGGCCCGCCTGCTCGCCTCCTGGACGCCCGGCGAGGGCGGTGGTGCCGGTGCCCGGTCGGTCACCGCCCTGCGCAGGGAGGAGCAGAGCGTGCGGCTGCGCCGTCACGGGCTGCGCGAGTACGCGAAAGGCGGCCGGACGGCGACGGCGGAGTCCGAGGTCAGCGTCGTGATGGCCAGCAGGAGACCGCACCTGCTGGGCTTCGCGCTCGGCCAGATCGCCCGGCAGCGCCGGGTCGGGGTCGAGGTCGTGCTGGGCCTGCACGGGGTGCCCGCCGACCACGAGCCGGTACGCCGGGCGGTGGGCGAGTGCGGCCTGCCCGTCACCGTGGTCGAGGCGGCCGAGGAGACGCCGTTCGGGGAGGTGCTCAACCTGGCGGCCTCCCGGGCGGGCGGCGACCACCTCGCCAAGTGGGACGACGACGACTGGTACGGCCCCGAGCACCTGGCCGACCTGCTCCTGGCCAGGTCCTACGCCGGAGCGGACATCGTGGGCACCGCCGCCGAGTTCTTCTACCTGGAGCCGCTGAACGCCACGATCCGCCGTACCGACTACACCAGCGAGGTCTGGTCCGAGCACGTCGCCGGAGGCACGATCCTGATCCGCAGGGACGACTTCGCCGACCTGGGAGGCTTCCCCCCGCTGCCCAGGGCGGTCGACGCCGGGCTGCTCAAGGCCGCCCACGCCGCCGGGGCGCGCGCCTACCGCACCCACGGCCTCGGGTACGTGCTGCGGCGCCAGATCGAGGCCCGGCACACCTGGCGGCTGCCCCTGGCCCACTTCCTCCGCGTCGCGTCGAACCAGTGGCGCGGCTTCCGCCCGAGCCTGATCCTGGAAACGCCATGACCGCACGGATCGCCGGCAACGACTACCGCGGCCTCACACCCCCCGCCTCAGGGGCCTGGACGCCGTCGCTGCGGGTCAGCGTGGTCGTCCCCGCCTATGGTGACCAGGAGAAACTCGATCTGGCGCTCGCCGGGCTGGCCGGTCAGACCTACCCGGCCGCCCTGACCGAGGTCGTCGTGGTCGACAACGGCAGCGAGCCGCCGCTGCGCCTGCCGGACCTCCGCCCGCCCGGGACCCGCCTGATCGTCTGTCCCGTCCCGGGCCGGGCCCACGCCCGCAACGCCGGGCTGTCGGCCGCCACCGGAGACGTGATCCACTGGCTGGACTCCGACGTGGTCCTCGACCGAGGGTCGATCGAGGCGCACATGCGCTGGCACCACGCGGCCCCGTACCTGGTGGTCACCGGATACCTGCGCTTCACCCCGGCCGCGCTGCCCGCGCCCGGGACGGTGGCCGCGGCCGACGACCTCGCCGCGATCTTCGAGCCCGCCGAGCCGCACGCCTGGCTGGTCGATCTCGTCGACCGCACCGACGGCCTCACCGCCAACCCGCACCGTGCCTTCAGCCTGCACGTCGGCGGCGCCACCTCGGTCAACGCCGCGCTGCTCGCCGCCGCCGGGCCGATGGACACCGACCTGATCCTCGGCCAGGACACCGAGCTGGGCTACCGGCTGGCCCAGGCGGGGGCCGTCTTCGTCCCCGAGCCGCGCTCGCGCGCCTTCCACCTGGGCCCGACCATGCGCATGCGCGACAAGGCCCGGATCGACCGGGTCAGCCACGCGTTCGTGGCCGACCGCATCCCGTCCTACCGCTGGCTCCGCTCGCACCCGGCCAGGCAGTGGAAGGTGCCCTACGTCGAGGTGATCGTCGAACCCGCGGCACGGCCGGGCCGGAGCGGCGGGCACGACGGGCACGACGGGCACGACGGTGGACACGGGGACGGGCAGGAGCACGGGCGCCGCCCCGGACACGGCCACCGGTACGGCTACGACGAGGTCCGCGCCACCGTCGACGCCGTGCTCGCGGGCACCGTGCCCGACGTGGCGGTGACCCTGACCGGGCCGTGGGGGCGCGTCGGCACCGAGGGGCGCGCGCCGCTGAGGGACCCCGACCTGGACCTGGCGCTGATCCGCGGCCACTACGCCCACGAGCCCAGGGTCCGCCTCGTCGACTCCTCGCCCGAGTCCGGCTCCGTCACCGAGTCCGTCACCGGCTCCGGCACCGGTTCCGCCGTCGGGGCGGTCCCGTTCCGGTTCAGGCTGCCCGCCGGATGGGTGCCCGGCGAGGACACCCTGGCGCGCCTGCTCGACCTGGCCGCCGACGAGGGGTACGGCCTGGTCTCGGTGCTGCTGGCCGAGGGAGCCGACCCCACCCGGGAGGCGGGGCCGATGATCGTCACAGCGCGTCTGGAACGGACCGCCGCCTTCGCCCGTGCCGCGATCGTGCGCGAGGAGGGCGAGGACCTCGACGACGCCGTGGAGGACACCTTCGGCGTGATCTGGGTGGACGGCGAGAGCTACGGGTTCGCGTCCGAAGCCCGTCCCATCACCGGTCGCCGGGGCGCCCGCCGGGCCAGGATCGAGGCCGAGGCCGAGGTGGCCCGCCTCACCAGGGAGACCGAGCGGCTCAGGGGCCAGGTGGCCAAGTGGCGCGACGAGGCGGGCCGCTGGCGCAGGAACACGGTCGAGCTGCGGCGCGAGGTCGGCGCCCTGCGCAAGGACCTGGCCGCGGCCAGGAAGGTCGTCCAGTACAGGCTGCTGTCCTCGGTCAGACGGGCCATCACCCGTCGCCGCTGATCTTCCCCGGGCCCTGTCCCGGTGGACGCGAGGTCCGGTCTCGCCCGCGCGCTCCCGTACCGGCGGCGGGGCCTCAGTTCTTCAGGGCGGTGCGCAGCCTGCCGAGAAGGGAACGGCGCTCCTCCTCGGGCCGGGGCCGCGCCGGAGCCTGTCCCTGAGCCCGGTCCCGGTCCCGGTCCTGATCCCGTGACCGTGCCTGGTCCTGGTCGCGGGACCGTCCCCGGTCCTGCTCCCGGTTCTGATCCCGGGGTCGTGCCGGGGACGCCGGGGACGCCGGGGACGCCGGGGACGAGGGCCGGGCGGGGCCGGTGCCCGCGGCCCGCCCGGAGGCGGGTGCCCCGGCCCCGGTGACGGCCGGTGCCCCGTCGGCGGCCGGTGCGCGGGACGCCCTCCCGGCCGGCCAGAACTCCGCCCGGTCGCCCCGCAGCACGCCGTGGGTGGCCTCGACCGACGCCGCCACGTCCTGCGCGCCGAGCAGCCTCGCCCGGCCCAGCGCCTCGGTCCGCTCCAGCGTCGCCGTGCCCGCGTCGCCGAGATCGACGACGAGCATGCCCCACCGGTCCTCCTGCACGCGGGCGATCATGCGCTCCAGCGAGTCCCGTCCGAGCGGGACCGAGACCGGGCCGGTGTAGCGGAACGGGATCGGGGCCGGGGTGGGGGAGACCTCGTCGGCGAACCGCACCCGCTCGTCGTGCGCGAAGTGCTCGCGCAGCAGCCGCAGGTCGAACAGGGGGTCGTCCGGTTCCGGACGGCCGTCGCCGGCCAGACGCGACCACGGCGCCACCAGGGTGACGATCACGTCGCCGAGCGACCCGTCGAGCGCCGCGCCCACCGCCTCGCGGATCGGCCCGGCGGGCCCGCCCGCGTCGAGCACCACCTCAACGTACGGGACCAGCCAGTGCCGGCCCCGGTCCTTGCGCAGGTCGCGGCGGAGCGGCACCCGGTGGGCCAGGTAGGGGGCCACCAGCCGCACCGCCCGGTCCCGGTCCCTGCGCTGGGCGGGAAGCCCCAGGTGGACGGCCTGGGCCGCCATGTCGGGGACGAAGACCACGCCGTGCGCGGCCAGCCGGTAGGCGAACTCGGTGTCCTCGCCCCGCAGCACCGCGGGGTCCAGCCCGCCCACGGCCTCGAAGATCTCCCGCCGCATCGACACCGTCGGCCCGGTGCACACGTGGTAGGGGTTGCGGCTGGTCCTCAGGCCGTCGGTGCGGGCGATCGTCTGCTCGGTGGAGCTGGGCAGCGCGGCCGTCAGGTCGAAGATCGAGCCCAGGGAGCCCGCGCGCACGCCCTCGTGCACCTGCTCGGGCGTCAGGACGGGTTCCTCGACGAACCTCTTCGCGCCGATGGCGACCACGTGGTCGGTCAGGTGGTGCCAGCGGGCCAGCGCCTCGATGTGCTCGCGGCAGACGACCATGTCGGCGTCCAGGCGCTGGACGACGCGCCCCCGCGCCAGTGCGGCGCCGGTGTTGACCGCGTGGGCGATGCCCCACCCCGACGGGCCGGCCCGCACGATCCTGGTGTCCGGCGGGGTGATCTCCGGCAGCCGCAGCGGCGGTTCGCTGCCGTCGTCGACCACGATCACCTCCATCAGGTGATCCGGATAGGTCTGCGCGGCCAGCGCGGCGAGGACCAGGTCGAGCCCGTGCTGCCCGCCCCGGGCCGGGACGACCACGCTGACCGGGAGTTCCGGCTCCCATTCACCCAGTACGGGCGGGACCAGCGGTGAGTAGTCGTTGTGCCGGATCGGCGGCAGATCGGCCGCCCCGCCCCTCATGATGTGACAACCCCTCGTCCGTTCGGAGAACCGTGTTCCACGATCAGTCGAGCCCTCGTCGAGGCCCCTCGAACCCGGCAGACCATACCGGCCCATTCTGAGTGCTTCCTGTGGGCAGGACGCGCGGCCTGTCCATCTGTTGGACCACGGATCCCGGAACCGGGCGGGTTGCCCGTAGACTCCTTTCTCAACACCGCAGGTGGCGCGCCCGGACCGGCCGGGCGCGGGAGGAGTGATCATGACCAGGGCGTGGCGTGGCCTCATCGAGGAGTACCGTGACCGGCTGCCGGTCACCACGACGACGCCTGTCGTCACGCTCCTGGAGGGCGGCACCCCGCTCGTCCCGGCCAACCGGGTGTCGGCGCTGACGGGCTGCGAGGTCTACCTGAAGGTCGAGGGGCTCAACCCGACCGGCAGCTTCAAGGACCGCGGCATGACCATGGCCATCAGCAAGGCCGTGGAGGAGGGCGCGAAGGCCGTCATCTGCGCCTCCACCGGCAACACCAGCGCCTCCGCCGCGGCCTACGCGGTCCGCGCGGGCCTGACCTGCGCCGTGCTGGTGCCCCGGGGCAAGATCGCGATGGGCAAGCTGGCCCAGGCGCTGGTGCACGGGGCGAAGCTGCTCCAGGTCGAGGGCTCCTTCGACGACTGCCTGGAGATGACCAGGAAGCTCTCGGAGAGCTACCCGATCGCGCTGGTCAACTCGGTGAACCCGTTCCGGCTGCAGGGGCAGAAGACCGCCGCCTTCGAGATCGTCGACACGCTCGGGGACGCCCCCGACATCCACTGCATCCCGGTCGGCAACGCCGGCAACATCTCGGCGTACTGGATGGGCTACACCGAGTACGCCGGGGACGGCGTCGCGACCCGGACGCCCCGCATGTTCGGCTTCCAGGCCAGCGGCGCGGCGCCGATCGTCGGCGGCGCGCCGGTGACCCACCCGCACACGATCGCCACCGCGATCCGCATCGGCAACCCCGCCTCGTGGGGCCTCGCCGAGGCCGCCAGGGACGAGTCCGGCGGCGTCATCCAGGCCGTCACCGACCGCCAGATCGCCGCCGCGTACAAGCTGCTGGCGCAGGAGGAGGGCGTGTTCGTCGAGCTGGCCTCCGCCGCCAGCGTGGCGGGCCTGCTGCAGGCGCACGGGCAGGGGCTGGTCGAGCCCGGGCAGCGCATCGTGTGCACGGTGACCGGGAACGGCCTCAAGGACCCCGACTGGGCGATCTCGGGCGCCCCGACGCCGGTGACGATCCCGATCGACGCCCACGCCGCGGCCACCGCCCTCGAACTCGCCTAGTGACCCCGGCTCGTCCGGATCCACCGCCGGGCCGCCCCCGCGTCCCCGCACGGCCCCGCGTGACCTCGCGGCGCCGTCCGCCACCGCGCGCGTACACGGGTACGGCAGCAGACACCCCGCCGAGCGGGGCAGGAAGGAGAGGTGACGTGTCCGCCATGGCCACACCGGGGGGCCTGGCCCCCGGACACCGATGACCGCCGGCAGGGTGATCGTCCAGGTTCCCGCGACGTCGGCCAACCTCGGTCCCGGTTTCGACACGCTGGGACTGGCCCTCGGCCTGTACGACGAGGTCGAGGCCGAGCTGTTCGAGCCCCCCGCCGGGACCGGCTCCCGGAGCGTCGTCATCGAGGTCGAGGGGGAGGGGGCGGGCGAGCTCGACGACGGGGAGGGGCACCTCATCGTCACGACGATGCGCGCCACCTTCGACGCGGTGGGCTTCCCGCAGCCGCGCGGCATCCGGCTGCGCTGCCTCAACCGCATCCCGCACGCCCGTGGCCTGGGGTCCTCCTCTGCGGCGATCTGCGCCGGGATCCTCGCCGCCCGCGCGCTGGCGACCGCCTCCCGCCCGCAGGGCCCGGCCGGTGACCCCGGGGCCGTCGACGGCGTCCTGGTCGGCGACCCGTCCGGAGACGGCGATCTCACCGACGACGGCGTCCTCGCGCTGGCCACCGCGATCGAGGGCCATCCGGACAACGTGGCGCCGTGCCTGGCGGGCGGGCTCACCATCGCGTGGACGGACGACGCGGGCGTGCCGCACCTGGTGCGGCTGCTCCCGCACCCGGACGTCCGCCCGGTCGTCATGATCCCCCGGTTCCGTCTCTCCACCGAGGTCGCCCGCGGGCTGCTGCCCGAGGACGTCCCGCACGCCGACGCCGCCGCGAACGCCGGGCGGGCCGCGCTGCTGATCGCCGCGCTGACCGCGCGGCCGGAACCGGACCTTCTGCTGGCCGCGACCGAGGACCGGCTCCATCAGGGGTACCGCGCCCCGGCGATGCCGCACACGGCCGACCTGGTACGACGGCTGCGCAAGGCCGGCGTCGCGGCGGTCGTCTCGGGAGCGGGTCCCACGGTTCTTGCGTTTTCCACGCCGAATACGCAGGATTCGATGGTGGCGGAAGTGGGTAATGACTGGCACATCCAGCCACTGGATGTCGAAACCCGGGGTGCCCGCGTCGTTTCTCCCGAGACACGCTGACGTCTCTTCGACCTTCAGGGAATAGCTGTGTGCGCTGGTGATGTTAGGCTGATAGCCGCACCAGGTGCCCCGCGTTGGGTGCGTGCTTGTCAGCCACACATCGCTGCATCATGTCTCACCTGTGAGGCGTGAGCGCCGCAGTGGCCTCCCCGAAATTCGCCGCCTCCGAACGCTCCACATTCGGTTGGGGCACCGAGAAGCGGTGTTTTCGGGGACATGCGCGTTCGATCTACCTCGACATCTGGTTGCCGGTTAGCGATCCGGGAGGTGTCCTCCAAGTCCCACCGTCGGCGATTCTCGATGGTGACGGCCTGGATACGCCTTCTCCGACAGCGGCGGCGGCCCTCCATGGGCCGTCGAGGATCGCGACGTGCAACCCGACCCGGTCTGTCCCACCGGGTCGATGGCACCACCGGGACGATTGGCTGATCATGGCCACGCCCGACCCCTGGGAAGGACCCATTAGTGAGCGACACCACCGAACTCCTCTCCGACGTCACCGGCACGCCGCCGGCGGCCGGTGACACCCCCACCCGCCCCGCGGCCAAGCCGCGCCGTCGCTCCGGCACCGGCCTGTCCGCCATGGTGCTGCCCGAGCTGCAGGCCATGGCCTCGGGCCTCGGCATCAGCGGGACGGGCCGGATGCGCAAGAGCCAGCTCATCGCGGCCATCCAGGAGAAGCAGGGCGTCTCCAGCGAGAGCGCCCAGGCTCCCGTCACCGTCCCGGAGACCCCGGCCGCGGCCGTCCCCGCCGTCGTGGCCGCCCCGGTCACCGAGCGTCCGGCGCGTACCCGCAGGGAACGTTCCCGCCCCGCCGTGGCCGCCGAGCCCGTCGTGGAGCAGGCGCCCCCGGCCGCGGCCCCCGAGCCCGTGGCCGCCGTGGTGGCGCCCGAGCCCGTCGTGGAGCAGCAGACCATCGACACCGTCCCGGCCGAGGGCCGTGGCGATCGTGGCGAGAGCCGCCGCGAGCGCGGCGAGCGCCGTGGACGCAACGGCGAGCGCGGCGAGCGGACCCGCGACCGCGGCGACCGTGGTGAGCGCGGTGACCAGCGCGCCGCCGACGCCGGCCAGAACCGCTCCGAGCGGCTGAACGACCGTGGCGACCGCTCCGAGCGCCTGGGCGACCGCGGTGACCGCTCCGAGCGGCTCAACGACCGCGGTGACCGTGGCGACCGCCTGAACGACCGTGGCGACCGCTCCGAGCGGCTCAACGACCGTGGCGACCGCTCCGAGCGCCTGGGCGACCGTGGCGACCGCTCCGAGCGGCTGAACGACCGCGGTGACCGCTCCGAGCGCGGTGACCGTGGCGAGCGCGCCGACCGGGGCCCGCAGAACCGCGGCCCCCAGGACCGCAACGACCAGCACGGGGTGGGCGAGGACGACGACCGCCGCGGCCGTCGCGGCCGGTTCCGCGAGCGCAACCGCCGTGGCCGTGACCGTTTCGACAGCAACGAGCCCGTGGTCGGCGACGACGACGTCCTGATCCCGATCGCCGGAATCCTCGACATCCTCGACAACTACGCGTTCGTCAGGACCAGCGGATACCTGCCCGGCTCCAACGACGTCTACGTCTCCCTGGCCCAGATCCGCCGCAACGGCCTGCGCAAGGGCGACGTGGTCACCGGCGCCGTCCGCCAGCCCCGCGACGGTGAGCGCCGCGAGAAGTTCAACGCGCTGGTCCGCCTCGACACGGTCAACGGCATGGACCCGGAGCAGGCCCGGCAGCGGCCCGACTTCAACAAGCTCGTCCCCCTCTACCCGCAGGAGCGCCTGCGTCTGGAGACCGAGCCGAACATCCTGACCACCCGCATCATCGACATGGTGGCCCCGATCGGCAAGGGGCAGCGCGGCCTCATCGTCTCCCCGCCCAAGGCCGGCAAGACGATGGTGCTCCAGTCGATCGCCAACGCGATCACCCGCAACAACCCCGAGTGCCACCTGATGGTCGTCCTGGTGGACGAGCGTCCGGAAGAGGTCACCGACATGCAGCGGTCGGTGAAGGGCGAGGTCATCCACTCGACCTTCGACCGTCCGGCCGAGGACCACACCACGGTCGCCGAGCTGGCGATCGAGCGGGCCAAGCGCCTGGTGGAGCTGGGCCACGACGTGGTCGTGCTGCTGGACTCGATCACCCGTCTGGGCCGCGCCTACAACCTCGCCGCCCCGGCCTCCGGCCGCATCCTGTCCGGTGGTGTCGACTCCACCGCGCTCTACCCGCCCAAGCGCTTCTTCGGCGCCGCCCGCAACATCGAGAACGGCGGCTCGCTGACGATCCTGGCCACCGCGCTGGTCGAGACCGGCTCGAAGATGGACGAGGTCATCTTCGAGGAGTTCAAGGGCACCGGAAACCTGGAGCTCAAGCTCAACCGCTCCCTGGCCGACAAGAGGATCTTCCCCGCGGTGGACGTCGACGCGTCCGGCACCCGCAAGGAGGAGATCCTGATGGGCAAGGACGAGCTCCAGATCACCTGGAAGCTCCGCCGGGTGCTGCACGCCCTCGACATGCAGCAGGCCCTCGAACTCCTCCTGGAGAAGATGAGGGAGACCAAGTCCAACGCGGAGTTCCTCCTGCAGGTGCAGAAGACGACGGTCAGCTCCGACCGGGACTGATCATCCGTGGTACGCGAACGCCCCGGCCGGGAAAGGCCGGGGCGTTCGGCGTCTCCAAAGCCCTTGCCCGGCCCCGCGCTTCGGGATATCCCTACTTCTGGGGACGGATTCTCGTACCGCGCGCCCCGTACCGGATGAGCCGTCCCCGTCCGGAGCGCGCGGAGGGCGCGGGCGCGATCACGGCCCGCGGGCACGGCCGGCGATCAGCCGGCGATCGGTCGGCGATCGGTCGGCGATCAGGGTCCACGCGGGCGCCACGCCCGTGACCGGACGGCCCGCGGCGGCGGGCGGGAACAGGGCGGGGAGGCGCATGACGGCCGAGACGGTGGCGGGCACGACCGTGGCCGGGACACCGCTCCGGCGGCGCGTGCCGCTCGGGCCGGACGGCCCCGTCGGCGTGCTGCTCGACCCGACGACCTGGCGGGCCGTGCCGTACCTGCTGGGGAGCATGTTCTACGGCCTGGCCTGCTTCGCGTTCCTGGCGGGGACGGTACCGATCTCGCTGGTCCTGGTGATCGTCTGGGTCGGCCTGCCGCTGCTCGCCCTGACCATGCTGGCCTGGCGCGGGGCGGCGATGCTGGAGCGCAGGCTCCTGCGGACGGCCCTCGGCGTCGACATCCCCGACCCCTACCGGCCCTCCGAGGGCGACAACCTGTTCCTGCGCTGGAAGGACATGTTCGTCGACCCGGCGACCTGGAAGGACCTGCTCTACCTGCTGTTGCTGCTGCCGATCGGGATCGCGGAGTTCACCGTCTCGGTGGTCCTGTGGACCCTCGGGCTGGCCCTGACCCTCGCGCCGCTGCCGTCGATGCTGGCCGGGGAGCCGATGAACCCCGTCGGCGGGCTGGTGCTCGACACCGTGCCGGAGGCGCTGCTGTGCACGCTGGCCGGGCTGGCCCTGGTGCCGGTCGCCCTGTACGCGACCCGGGGGATGGCCTGGCTGCACGGCCTGCTCGGGGTCGCCCTGCTGGGCGCGAGCGAGAAGAGCCGGCTGGCCGCCCGCGCCGCGCACCTGCGGGCCAGCCGGGCGCGCGGGGTGGACGCGGCCGAGGCCGAGCGGCGCCGGATCGAGCGCGACCTGCACGACGGCGCCCAGCAGCGGCTGCTGTCGGTGGCGATGGACCTGGGCAGGGCCCAGGCCAAGCTGGACACCGCCCCGCAGGAGGCCAGGGAGCTCCTGGCCCAGGCCCACCGGGGCACCAAGGCCGCGATCGCCGAACTGCGCGACCTCGCCCGGGGCATCCACCCGGCGATCCTCACCGACCGGGGCCTGAACGCCGCCCTGTCGTCGCTGGCCGCCCGTGCCCCCGTACGGGTGGACCTGTCGGTGGAGGTCTCCCACCGTCCCCCGCCGGCGGTGGAGAGCATCGCCTACTTCGTGGTCGCCGAGTGCCTGACCAACCTGGCCAGGCACGCCGAGGCGACCGAGGCGTTCGTCCGGGTCAGCCGCCGGGGGCAGCGGGTGATCGTCGAGGTCTACGACAACGGGGTCGGTGCCGCGGTGCCCAGGCCCGGGGGCGGCCTGTCGGGGCTGGCCGACCGGGCGGCCACCATCGACGGCACCCTGAGCGTCGACAGCCCCCTCGGCGGCCCGACGATGATCAGGGCCGAGCTGCCCTGCGAGTGGTGAGGATCCGGACACGTGCGGGTGGTGATCGCCGAGGACTCGGTGCTGTTGCGCGAGGGGCTGGCCAGGCTGCTGGCGGACGGGGGCATCGAGACCGTCGGGGTGGCCGGGGACGGTCCCGGCCTGGTCACGGCGGTCGCCGAGCACGATCCGGACCTGGCGGTCGTGGACGTGCGGATGCCGCCGACCCACACCGACGAGGGGTTGCGCGCCGCGCTCACGGCCAGGTCGGCCCGGCCCGGCCTGCCGATCCTCGTCCTGTCGCAGTACGTCGAGGAGCAGTACGCCACCGAGCTGATCGGCGGTGGCGCCGCGGCGGTCGGCTACCTGCTCAAGGAGCGGATCGCGGACGTGGCCGAGTTCCTCGACGCGGTACGCCGGGTGGCGGCCGGAGGGACGGTGATCGATCCCGAGGTGATCGGGCAGCTGCTGAGCGGCCGGCGCAGGGGCGATCCGCTGGAGTCGCTGACCGCCAGGGAGGGCGAGGTCCTGGCCCTGATGGCCGAGGGCCGCTCGAACGCGGCGGTGGCCGCGCGGCTGACGGTCACCGAGGGCGCCGTGGAGAAGCACATCTCCAGCATCTTCGGAAAACTCGGCCTGGAGCCCGCCACCGACGACCACCGGCGCGTCCTGGCCGTGCTGGCCTACCTGGGACGATGACGCCCGGATCCCGCAGGAGACCGGGAGCTCCAGGTGAGCGGGGGCGGGGAATGTCTTGTGGCCTGGGATGGTTGGAGGATCTGGCACACTGGTAGCCGAACCGTAGCGGTTCCGGTTCCCGCCCGCGCGCACCCCGTGTGCCGAGCGCGCAAGCCTCACAGGCGAGAGACAGTGGCGACCCGGCGACCGCGTTTTGGAGAGGAAAGACGACATGAAGCCCGACATCCACCCGGAGTACAACGCCACCCAGGTGACGTGTACCTGCGGTAACTCCTTCACCACCCGTAGCACGGCCAAGAACGGCGTGATCCACGCCGACGTGTGCTCCGCCTGCCACCCGTTCTACACGGGCAAGCAGAAGATCCTGGACACCGGCGGCCGGGTGGCGCGCTTCGAGAAGCGCTTCGGCAAGAAGCCCTCGGGCCAGTAGCACTCATCCCGACGCCGGCCCGACGGCCCCCGCATGGGGGCCCGGGTCGGCGTTCGTGGTGATGAGGCAGGCACAAAAGGGCTTTCAAGGAAGGACGCACGGTGAATCTCGACGAGCTGCTCAGTGAGTACGCCGAGCTGGAACTCAAGCTCGCCGACCCCTCCGTGCACGCCGACCAGAAGCAGGCGCGTACCTTCGGCCGGCGCTACGCCGAGCTGACCCCGATCATCGGCGCCTACCGGGAGCTGGAGGGCGTGCGGTCCGACCTCGGCACGGCGAAGGAGCTGGGAGCCGAGGACGAGGCGTTCGCCCAGGAGGCCAAGGAGCTCGAGGCCCGGATCCCCGAGCTGGAGGAGCGGCTCCGCCACCTGCTCGTGCCCCGCGATCCCAACGATGACAAGGACATCATCATGGAGATCAAGGCGGGCGAGGGCGGCGAGGAGTCGGCCCTGTTCGCCGGGGACCTGCTGCGGATGTACCTGCGCTACGCCGAGCGGGTCGGCTGGAAGACCGAGCTGATCGACGCCACCCATTCCGACCTCGGCGGCTACAAGGACGTCACGATCGCCCTGAAGGCCAGGGGCGACGAGGGCGTCTGGTCGCGGCTGAAGTTCGAGGGCGGCGTGCACCGCGTCCAGCGGGTGCCGGTCACCGAGTCGCAGGGGCGCATCCACACCAGCGCCGCGGGCGTGCTCGTCTACCCCGAGGTCGAGGACGTCGACGTCCAGATCGACCCGAACGACCTGCGCATCGACGTCTACCGCTCCAGCGGCCCGGGCGGGCAGAGCGTCAACACCACCGACTCGGCCGTGCGGATCACGCACGTCCCGACCGGCGTCGTCGCCTCCTGCCAGAACGAGAAGAGCCAGCTCCAGAACAAGGAGTCGGCCATGCGCATCCTGCGGGCCCGCCTGCAGGCCATCGCCGAGGAGGAGGCCAACGCCGCCGCCATGGCCGAGCGCAAGTCCCAGATCCGCACGGTCGACCGATCCGAGCGCATCCGCACCTACAACTACCCCGAGAACCGGATCTCCGACCACCGTGTCGGCTTCAAGGCCTACAACCTCGACCAGGTGCTCGACGGAGACCTCACGGCCGTCATCCAGTCCCTGCTCGACGCCGAGATGGCGGAGAAGCTCGCCGCCCATTCATAGAACGCGCCCATGACCTTTCTGCTGGACGAGATCGCCCTCGCCACCGCCCGGCTCGCCGAGGCAGGTGTGCCGTCGCCGCGCACCGACGCCGAGGAGATCGCCGCGTGTGTGCACGGCGTACGGCGCAGCGAGCTGCACACCGTCAAGGACTCCGACTTCGACGCCCTGTTCTGGGAGGGGGTCGCCCGCAGGGAGTCGCGCGAGCCGTTGCAGCACATCACCGGACGGGCCTACTTCCGCTACCTGTCCCTGGAGGTCGGGCCCGGCGTGTTCGTGCCGCGCCCGGAGACCGAGGTCATGGCGGGCTGGGCCATCGACCGGCTGCGCGAGATGGACGTCGCCTCGCCCGTGGTCGTCGACCTCGGCACCGGGTCGGGCGCCATCGCGCTGTCCATCGCCCAGGAGGTCGCGCTGGCCACCGTGCACGCGGTCGAGGTCGATCCCGACGCCTACGGCTGGGCCAAGCGCAACATCATCGAGCACGGCCAGGGCCGCGTCCACCTGCACCCCGAGGACCTCACCGACGCCCTGGACGAGCTGAACGGCCAGGTCGACCTGGTGGTCTCCAACCCGCCCTACATCCCGCCCGGCGCGGTCCCCCGCGACCCCGAGGTCCGCGACTACGATCCGCGCCGCGCGCTGTACGGGTCGGGCCGCGACGGCCTCGACGAGGTCAGGGCGGTCGAGAGGACCGCGAGAAGGCTGCTGCGTCCCGGCGGGTTCGTCGCCGTGGAACACGCCGACCAGCAGGGCACCCCGGTCTATCTGATCTTCTCCGAGGAGAACGGCTGGCGCGACGTGCGCAGCCGCCAGGACCTGACCCGCAGGGACCGCTTCGTGACCGCTCGATTCGGCCAGGAATAGGATGCACGCCGTGAGCCGACGTTATGACTGCACCGACACCGAGCAGCGAGCCGCGGGCCTGACCGAGGCCGCGTCCGCGCTGCGCCGCGGCGAGCTCGTGGTGCTGCCGACCGACACCGTCTACGGCATCGGCGCCGACGCCTTCACGCCCGCCGCGGTCTCCGCGCTGCTGGAGGCCAAGGGCCGCGGCCGCGACATGCCGGTGCCCGTGCTGGTCGGCACGGTTCGCGCCGCGAACGCCCTGGTGGAGAACCTCGGCCCGTACGGCCAGGATCTCGTCGACGCCTTCTGGCCGGGCCCGCTCACGCTGATCTGCCGGGTGAACCGGTCGCTGTCGTGGGACCTCGGCGACGCCAAGGGCACCGTCGCCGTCCGGATGCCGCAGCACCCGGTCGCCATCGACCTGCTCAAGGAGACCGGCCCGCTGGCCGTCTCCAGCGCCAACCGCTCCGGCGCGCCCCCGGCCGTCGACGCCGACGACGCGGAGAAGCAGCTCGGCGAGTCGGTCTCGGTGTACCTCGACGCCGGGCGGTGCGACAGCGACGTCCCCTCGACGATCCTCGACCTGACCACGGCGGTTCCCAGGCTGCTGCGCCGCGGTGCGCTCCCGGTGGAGAGGCTGCGCGGCGTGATCGGCTACGTGGCGACGGACGCCGGTCCGGAGCCCACCGGCTGACCAGCGCACGGGCCATATGCCGTGATCCATGCCGTCTGATTATCATCGTGACGCGAGGCGGTCTCCCCGGTACCTTGAAATGGGCCGACACTTCCGGGAGACGTGCATGGGCAAGTTCGAAGGAATGGACCCCAAGCTGGTCCGCGATCTGCTGTCCGAGGTGAAGCAGGCGGCCGAGCAGATGCGCGACGCCGAGGGCAGGGTGACCCGGTTGATGAGCGGGGCGGGGCTGTCCTCGCAGTCGGCCCACAGGCCCGTGCAGATCGCCGAGGCGTGCGACGTGATGGTCCGCGACGTCTCCGCCCGCGTGGCGCTGCTGGAGAAGAGGATCAGCCAGAACACCGCGGCGCCGTCCACCGAGCCGAAGGCCGGGGACGCCAAGGCCGAGGCCGGGTCCCAGAAGGACGCCGCGAAGCCCGGGACGGACTCCCAGGGAGAGGCAGAGGGCGACGGGACCGGCACCCCCAAGGGGGACGCCTCCGCGCCGGGGACCTCCAAGACGGAGACCTCCGGCAGGGACGACGGGACGCGGACGCCCAAGGAGTCCGGGGACGGGCCGCGCGTCGGCGACCAGTCGGCCGGGAACACGCGGAGCGACGACCCCAAGGGCCGCCCCGAGTCCGGCACCGGCTCCGACTCCCCCCGGGACGCGAAGGGCGGCGAGCCCAGGTCCGGGGCGGAGGAGGCCAAGCCCCAGACCGGCTCGAAGGCCGACGAGACCTCCCCGCGCGGTGGCTCGGAGAAGCCGTCGGAGCCGGGGGCGGACGACCGGAGGACGCCGGAACACAAGACGCCGGAACAGGGGACGGGAGACCGGAGACCCGAGGCGCAGGGCCCCGAGCGGAAGCCGGAGCCGCAGGGCACGGACGACCGCAAGCCGGAGACCGGATCGAAGGGCGACGAGACCTCCCCGCGAGGCGGGGACACGACGCCCAAGGAGACGATCAAGCCCGCCGATCCCACGCCCCGCGAGACCGTCCGGCCCGACTCCGGCCCCGAGGCCCCGCGCGGCGAGGACTCCCGTCAGCAGGCCCCCGAGCGCGACACGACGCCCGCCCCCAAGGCCCCCGAGCGCGACACGGTTCCCGCCCCGCAGCCCCCCGAGCGCGACACGGTCCCGGCCCCGCAGGCCCCGCAGGCTCCGGAGCGCGATTCCGCGCCCCCGCCGCCCCGGCAGGACTCCGCTCCGACCCCGCAGGCCCCACAGGCCCCGCAGGCCCCCGAGGCGCCCCGGCAGGACTCGGCGCCCGCTCCGGAGACGCCCCGGGCCGACGACGCCCGGCCGCAGACGCCCAGGGTCGAGGACCTGAAGCCCGCCGTTCCCGGACCGGGCGAGGGCGGGGAGAACGGACGGCAGCCCGTCGACACGGCACCCCGCGAGGCCCCCCGTACCGACACCGTCCCGCCCCCGCAGGCCCCCGAGCGGGACGCCGCGCCCCAGGCACCGGCGCCCGAGGCCCCGCCACAGGATTCCACGCCTCCCGCGCCCCGGCAGGACTCCGCGCCCGCCCCGCAGGCCCCCGAGGCGCCCCGGCAGGACTCCGCCCCGGCCCCGCAGGTCCCCGAGGCGCCCCGTCAGGACCTCGTGCCCGAGGCGCCCAGGGCCGACGACGCGCGGCCGGAGACCGCCGACGTGAACGAGCGGACGCCCCGGGGGGAGGACTCCACCGGGACCGCGCCGTCGAAAGACCCCGACGCCAAGGACGCCCCCGGGACCAAGGGCGACGAGCGCTCACCCAGACAGGAGGGCGGCACCTCCGGTGGCCCGATCCTCGACGGCCCCGCCAAGGACCACCCCGACGACATCGACCAGAGAGGCGATTCCGGGCCGAAGGTCGTGGAGGTCGACGGGGTGAAGGTGCTGCAGATCCCGCTGGACTCGCCCACGGCGGCCGAGGTCGACGAACTGCTCAAGAACATCGAGGACATACCGCCGCTGGGCACGCCCGCCGCCGAGAGCGTCTCCGCGACGGCGGGGCAGCCCGGCTGGGTCGAGCCGCACGCCCCGCTCGACTCCGCCAGGCCCGACCATCCCGTCCTCGACACGGCGGGCCCGGCCACCGACCAGACCGTCCAGCCCCCGGGCACGGGCGGCGAGGCCGCCTCCGGCTCCACCGGTACGGCCCCCGCCGAGGCGCCCCGTCCGGCGGGCACGGTCTCCGGTGAGGCGGCCGTGCAGACGGCCGGTACGGCCTCCGGTGAGGCCGCCGTCCGTCAGGCGGGGACCACGGGAGAGGCGCCCCCGCAGCCAGCCCAGGCGCCGCAGACGGGCGGTCAGACGCCCTCCGTCGGAGATCCGCTCTCCGGCGAGGCGCCCGAGTCGCGGGGTGAGGGGTCGGCGTCCCGGTGGGCCGATGACGGTAGTGACGTGGTCTCGGCGGAGGCGGGCCGGGTGGATCCGGACGCGCTCAGGACGCTCGCCGACAACGCCCGCGGGATCGAGCCCCTGGAGATGCCCGGTGTCCAGGTGCCGGACGGGGAGACCTGGGGCGAGGGCGCCTGGGCCCCCATGGACGTGGGGCCCGACGGCCCGGCGGGCGACGTGGATCCCACGGATCCGGTACGGCCCGTCCCGCCCCCGGGAGGCGGGCGATGACGAGCGGTGAGCAGGGCGCGGGGAGCGTGTCAGCGACGGTGAGGAGCCTGTGATGTTCGTGGATCCACCCGCACCGCAGCCGATGCAGCCGGGGGAGACCCCGCCGGTCTCGTCCGGGGGCGGGCTGCCGTCCTCGGACACCACCACGTCGTGGGAGTTCAACCCCGACTACCAGCGGCTGGTCATGATGTGGAGGCAGGTGCTGCCCGAGCTCGACAGGCTGGCCGCCAGCCTGGACAAGGCGTACCGGCTCGCCAGGAGCAGGGACGTCTGGGACGCGCCGGTCTCGGGCCGCTACGTCGAGGACATGACGGAGTGGCGTACCCGCCTGGGGCTGTACCGGCAGGCGATCCTGACCTCGATCAGCGACCAGGCGGCCGACACGCCGAGGTGGATCCCGGCCGGGGCCGGGGCCCCGCACGCGTTCTCGTAGACGCGGGACGCACCCGCGCCGCGCCCCGCCGCGGACTCGAGGCCCGTGCCCGCCGCGCCTCCCGATCCCCGTCGGACGCACCCGCACCACACCGCGCGGCGACACGCCTTCCCCGGACAATGCGCCCCTGACCTGGGACATCCGAGGTGACCGGGCTTACAGTGGGGGAGTCGTCATCTTCGGGATGCGGGATGTGAGTCATGGGCACGGAGCCGTACTACGGGCCGGATTTCGGCCTCCTGCAGCGGGAGGACCCGGAGATCGCGCAGGTGCTCCTCGACGAGCTCGACCGGCTCCGCGGGGGCCTCCAGCTGATCGCCAGCGAGAACTTCACCTCGCCCGCGGTGCTCGCCGCGCTCGGCTCGACGCTCACCAACAAGTACGCCGAGGGCTACCCCGGCAGGCGCTACTACGCCGGGTGCGAGGTCGTCGACCGGGCCGAGCGGCTCGCGATCGACCGGGCCAGGCGGTTGTTCGGCGCCGAGCACGTGAACGTGCAGCCGCACTCCGGAGCCTCGGCGAACCTGGCGGCCTACGCGGCCCTGCTCCGGCCGGGGGACACCGCGCTGGCGATGGAGCTCTCGCACGGGGGCCACCTCACCCACGGGTCCAAGGTCAACTTCTCCGGCCGGTGGTTCGACGTGGTGGCCTACGGCGTGCGCCGGGACACCGAGCTGATCGACTACGACGAGGTCAGGGAGCTGGCGCTGCGCCACCGGCCCAAGATGATCATATGCGGCGCCACGGCCTACCCCCGGGAGATCGACTTCGCCGCGTTCCGGGGGATCGCCGACGAGGTGGGCGCCTGGCTGCTCGCCGACGTCGCGCACACCGTGGGCCTGATGGCCGGTGGCGCCCTGCCCTCGGCCGTGCCGTACGCGGACGTGGTGACCTTCACCACCCACAAGGCGCTGCGCGGCCCGAGGGGCGGCGGGATCATGTGCACGGAGGAGCTGGGGCCCAGGATCGACCGCGCGGTCTTCCCGTTCGTGCAGGGCGGCCCGCTGATGAACGCGGTGGCGGCCAAGGCGGTGGCGTTCGGCGAGGCATTGCGGCCGGAGTTCGCCCGGTACGCGCGGCAGGTGGTGGCGAACGCCCGGGTGCTGGCCGACGCGCTGGCCGCCGAGGGCATGCGGCCGGTCTCCGGGGGAACGGACAGCCACCTGGCGCTGATCGACCTGCGCGACGCCGGGATCTCCGGCGCGACGGCCGAGGAGCGCTGCCAGGCCGCAGGGATCACCCTCAACCGCAACGCGATCCCCTACGATCCGGAGCCGCCCACCGTGACCTCCGGGATCCGGGTCGGCACCCCCTGCGTCACCACGCAGGGGATGGGCGTCGAGGAGATGAAGGAGGTGGCCTCGATGGTGGCGCAGGTCGTCCGGAGCCCGGACGCGGTGGGCGAGATCCGGGAGCGCGTCGCCGCACTGACGAGCGCCCACCGCATATATCCCAGCGAACTATGAGCTGTTCTGTGTCGTTTTCCGGTCACAGCGGGCCGGACTATCCGCGAAACTGGTCCTGTGCGCGAATACCTACTCATGGCATTGGTCGCCGCGGCGGTGACGTACCTTCTGGTCCCGCTGGTGCGCGCCTTCGCCATCCGCATCGGCGCGATGCCCGAGGTCCGCGATCGTGACGTGCACACCACGCCGACACCCCGGCTCGGGGGTCTCGCGATGTACGGCGGCCTCGTCGCCGGCCTGCTGATCGCCACCGAGCTGCCCTACTCCGGGGGCAACCTGGCGGCCGTGGGCCAGGGCAACACGGCGATCGCGCTGATCGCCGCGGGGGGGCTGATCACGCTGACCGGCTTCCTGGACGACTGGCTGGGAATGGACGCCCTGGTCAAGCTCGCCGGGCAGATCGGCGCGGCCGGGGTGCTGGTCGCCTTCGGGGTCACCCTGCCGTGGCTGCCGTTCCCCACCTCGATGGGCGGGATCATCGTCCTGGACTCCATGCTGAGCCCGATCATCACGATCCTGATCGTGGTCGTCACCATCAACGCGGTGAACTTCGTCGACGGGCTGGACGGGCTGGCCGCGGGGATCATCGGTATCGCCGCCATGGCCACCTGGACCTACTCGGTGCAGCTGTCGAAGGAGTTCGGCGCCACCAGCATCAACGTCACGGCGCTCATCGCCTCGGTGCTCATCGGCGTCTGCCTGGGCTTCCTGCCGCACAACTTCCACCCGGCGAAGATCTTCATGGGGGACACCGGGGCGATGCTGATCGGCCTGGTGCTCGCCTCCACCATGATCACCATCACCCAGCTCGACTCCACCGACATCAACAAGTTCCCGGTGATCCTGCCCGTGCTGGTGCCGGTCGCGATCCTGGTGCTCCCGCTGCTGGACCTGATCATGGCGGTGGTCAGGCGCACCTCCAACGGCCTGTCGCCGTTCGCGCCCGACCGCGGTCACCTCCACCACCGCCTGCTGGACTTCGGCCACTCGCACCGGCGCAGCGTCCTGATCATGTACGCGTGGACCTTCCTGTTCGCCTTCTCGGTCGTGGGCCTGTCCATCGAGGGTGTCCCGGTGATCGTGTTCCCGGTGATCGTGCTGCTCGCGGTGGGCGTCCTGGTGATGATGGCCCTGCCGCGCCTGCGCGCCCGCCGCGACACCGGCGGGGAGGGCGGGGCCGGTGGCCGGGGTCCGCTCACGGTCCTGCCCTCCGACGGGCCGCTCCCGCCCGCCGACGGCCCGGGACGGCACGCCCGCCCGGAGACGCCGGCGCCGCCGCCGGTCCCGGCGCGCCCCCACCCCTACCCGTCGCGGCCGCCGGGTCCGCGCTCGGTCGCGGGCGACGACACCGCGCCGCTGGGCGTGCTGCCCGACCTGTCACTCACCGCTCCCCGCCAGGGCTTCTCAAACCCTGAGACGCCCCTGTGAGGCGGCTCCGCCCGCCTCTTGATCGTTCACTTGAAACGGCAGGTAAAGGCGCTCTTCCCTGAGCTTGTGATAGCTTTCACTAGCAGGTCGCCGGCGGCGCCGGACCTGCGAGGTAGCAATCGCTCGCTTGATAACAGTCACCGGGAGTGTCGATGCAGGCCAACGACATGCGTCTCCTCAAGGGAGCCGTGGTGCCCACGGTGCTCGTGGGTCTGGTCGTGATCGGCGTCGCGGCCCTCCTGGCCGGGTTCCAGGGGGCGCTCGGCGCCGCGATCGGGGCGCTCGTCGTCTGCGTCTTCTTCGCCCTCGGCATCGTCGCGGTCTCCTACGCCGGCCGCGTCTCGCCGATGATGATGATGACCGCCGCGGTGCTGACGTACGCGGTGAAGATCATCATCGTGATGGCGCTGCTCAAGACGTTCGAGGACGCCACCGCGTTCGAGCCGAAGGCGTTCGGCTGGGCCGTCATCGTCTGCACGATCGCCTGGACGGTGGGCGAGATGCGCGGCTTCATGAAGCTCAAGATGCTGTACGTCGACCCGGAGGCCCCCGTTCCGGGTCAGGGCGGGCCGCGATGAGGCGTATGATCTCGCTGGCGCCTCAGCTCCCACCCGATATGACTAGTCCTCACCACGGCTGCTATCGTCATGCCCGCGATGAGCGAAAAGAAAATCCGGCCCGAAGACGACGGCCGCGACTTCGCCAGCGCCGCATGGTCGATCCCCAGCTATCTCCTCTCCGGGATGATCCTTTACGGCGGTGCGGGCTGGTTGCTGTCCGAGTGGACAGGCGTGGTCGCCTTCACTCCGATCGGGCTGATCCTCGGGGTCGCTCTAGCCGTCTACCTGGTCTACCGGAAGTACGGTCGCTAGCCTTCGGCGGCGGTCGCTTCGCTGACGAAGCCATTTCGATCAACTACCACGCTGAAGGGAACGCCGCGTGAGCACGCTGACGCTCCTCGCTCCCGGGGACGAGTTCACGCCTCCGGGACTCGAACTCTTCGACGCCGCCCCGATCATCGCCGGTGTCTCCTGGTTCACGAAGCCGGTGCTGCTGGCCCTGCTGAGCACGGTCCTCGTCATCGGCTTCTGCTGGTCGGCCTTCGGCAGCCCGAAGCTGGTGCCGCGGGGCGTGCAGAACGTCGGCGAGATGGGCTACATGTTCGTCCGCGACCAGGTCGCCCGGCCGTTCCTCGGCAAGGACGCCGACCGGTGGATGGGCCTGCTGCTCAGCATGTTCTTCATGGTCTGGGTGTGGAACCTGATGGGCGTCATCCCGGGCCTGCAGTTCCCGGTCGCCTCGCACATCGCCTTCCCGGTCGTGCTGGCGCTGAGCGTCTACTTCCTCAAGATCTACCTTGGTATCAAGCACCAGGGCGCCATCGGCTACTTCAAGAACATGATGTTCCCGCCGGGGCTGCCCAAGCCGATCTACGTGCTGCTGGCCCCGATCGAGTTCCTGTCCAACCTGATCATCGCGCCCTTCACGCACGCGGTGCGACTGTTCGCCAACATGTTCGCCGGTCACATCATCCTGGCCTTCTTCAGCCTCGTCGGCTTCTGGTTCCTCTTCGAGAAGCTCACCCCGCTGGGGGCCCCGCTCGGCGTGATCGGCGTGATCATGACGATCGCGATGACGGGCTTCGAGATGTTCATCCAGTTCCTGCAGGCGTTCCTGTTCGCGATGCTCGCCGCGATGTACATCGGCAACTCGCTCCACGCCGACCACTAGACGCACAGACCTCCCTCGAATATCCAGACCGGTGACCCTTCACCGGCCGACCTGTAAAGGAAACACACTCATGGGAATCCTCGCTGAGGTCACCGGCTCCCTCGGTTCCATCGGTTACGGCCTCGCCGCGATCGGCCCCGGCATCGGCGTCGGCATCATCTTCGGTCAGGGTGTGCAGGCCATCGCCCGCCAGCCCGAGGCCTACGGCCTGATCCGCCAGAACATGCTGCTCGGCTTCGTCCTCACCGAGGCGCTGGCCCTCATCGGCCTCGTCGCGCCGTTCATGTTCGGTCGCTAAACGCAGAAAACCTCTGACGGAAGGCTGCACAAATGATTCAGGCAGCTTCGCTCCTGGCAGCGGAGGAGGGGCAGAATCCCCTCATCCCGCACACCTACGAGCTTGTCGTCGGCGGCTTCGCCTTCTTCGTCGTCCTCTTCGTCGTCGGTCGGATCCTCACCCCGCGCATCCAGAAGACCCTGGCCGAGCGGACCGACGCGATCGAAGGCGGCATCAAGCGAGCCGAGGACGCTCAGGCCGAGGCCCAGGCGCTGCTCAAGCAGTACAAGGAACAGCTCGCCGAAGCCCGTCACGAGGCCTCGCGGCTTCGTGAGGAGGCCCGCGAGCAGGGCGCGCAGATCAAGGCCGAACTCCGCGAGGAGGCCCAGGCCGAGGCCCGCCGCCTGATCGAGGCCGCGCACCTGCAGATCGAGGCCGACCGTCAGCAGGCGTTCGCCCAGCTCCGCGCCGAGCTCGGCCGTCTCTCGATCGACCTGGCCGGCCGCATCGTCGGGGAGTCGCTGGAGGACGAGGCGCGTCAGCGCCGTACCGTCGACCGGTTCCTCGAGGAGCTCGAGTCGAGCAGCAGCAGCGCGGCGGTTCGCTGATGAGGGGTCTGAGCAGGGCCTCGCTGGCCGAGGTCGAGGAGCGCTTCAACGCGGTCGCGGGAAGCGCCGACCTCGGCACGCTGGCCGAGGAGCTGTTCTCGGTCGCCGACCTGTTCGACCGTGAGCACGGACTCCGCCGCAGCCTCTCCGACCCCGCGCGCCCCGCGGCGCAGAAGACGCAGATCGTGCGGGTGCTGCTGGAAGGCAAGATCAGCGAAGCCGCGCTGGAGACGGTCGTCGCGGCCGTGTCCGCGCGGTGGACCCGCTCGGCCGACCTGGCCGACTCCCTGGAGCGTCTCGGAGTCGTGGCGGCCTCGGCCGAGGCCGAGGCCCAGGGCAGGCTCGACGAGGTCGAGGACGAGCTGTTCCGGTTCGGGCGCATCGCCGCCTCGGACCTGGAACTGCACCGCTCCCTGACCGCGCCGGCCGCGCCCGAGGGGGCCAAGCGGGAGCTGATCGGCTCCCTGCTGGCCGGCAAGGTGGCCCCCACCACCCTCCGCCTGGTGAACCAGATCGTGCTGCATCCGCGAGGACGTAGCCTGGACGTCGGGCTGGAGGAGTTCGGCAGGCTGGTCGCCGCCCAGCGGCAGCGTCTCGTCGCGGTGGTGCGCAGCGCCGTCGTGCTCTCGGAGGAACAGAAGAGGCGGCTGGCCACCTGGCTGCGCGCCTCGTACGGCCGCGACGTTCATCTGAACGTCGAGGTGGATCCGCGAGTGCTCGGAGGGTTCTCGGTGCACATCGGGGACGACCTCATCGACACCACCATCGCGGGACGAATCGAAGAAGTCCGCCGCCGGTTGGCCGGCTAGGCGAATAGGGAGACTGAAGAGAGATGGCGGAGCTTACGATCCGACCGGACGAGATCCGGGACGCACTTGAGCGCTTCGTCCAGGCGTACGAGCCGGAAGGTGCCGCGCGCGAGGAGATCGGGACCGTCGTCGACTGCGGCGACGGCATCGCCCATGTCTCCGGCCTTCCCTCGGCGATGGCGAACGAGCTGCTCGAGTTCGAGGACGGCACGCGTGGCCTGGCGCTGAACCTGGACGTCAGGGAGATCGGCGTCGTCGTCCTGGGCGACTTCAGCAAGATCGAGGAGGGCCAGTCGGTCCGCCGGACGGGCGAGGTCCTGTCCGTGCCGGTCGGCGACGGCTTCCTCGGCAGGGTCGTCGACCCGCTGGGCGTGCCCATGGACGGCAAGGGTCCCATCGAGGCCGAGGGCATGCGCGCCCTCGAACTGCAGGCCCCCTCGGTGGTCCAGCGCCAGCCGGTGAAGGAGCCGCTGCAGACCGGCCTCAAGGCGATCGACGCCATGACGCCGATCGGCCGCGGCCAGCGCCAGCTGATCATCGGTGACCGTGGCACGGGCAAGACCGCCGTGGCCGTGGACACCATCCTCAACCAGCGGGAGAACTGGCTCTCCGGCGACCCGGACAAGCAGGTCCTGTGCGTCTACGTCGCCATCGGCCAGAAGGGCTCCACGATCGCCCAGGTCAGGGGCCGCCTCGAGGCGGCGGGCGCCATGGAGTACACCACCATCATCGCCGCCCCGGCCTCCGACCCGGCCGGCTACAAGTACCTCGCCCCCTACACCGGTTCGGCCATCGGCCAGCACTGGATGTACCAGGGCAAGCACGTCCTCATCGTCTTCGACGACCTGACCAAGCAGGCCGACGCCTACCGCGCCGTCTCCCTGCTGCTGCGCCGCCCGCCGGGCCGTGAGGCCTTCCCCGGCGACGTCTTCTACCTACACTCCCGCCTGCTGGAGCGCTGCGCGAAGCTGTCGAAGGACATGGGCGGCGGCTCGATGACCGGTCTGCCGATCATCGAGACCAAGGGCAACGACGTCTCGGCGTTCATCCCCACCAACGTCATCTCCATCACCGACGGCCAGTGCTTCCTGGAGACCGACCTGTTCAACGCGGGTGTGCGCCCGGCGATCAACGTCGGTGTCTCCGTCTCCCGGGTCGGCGGCTCCGCGCAGGTCAAGGCCATGCGCAAGGTCGCCGGTACGCTCCGGCTCTCGCTGTCGCAGTTCCGTGACCTGGAGGCCTTCGCCTCCTTCGCCTCCGACCTGGACGCGGCCTCCCGCGCCCAGCTGGAGCGCGGCCAGCGTCTGGTCGAGCTGCTCAAGCAGGCCCAGTACAGCCCGTTCCCGGTGGAGAAGCAGGTCGTCTCGGTCTGGGCCGGCACCACCGGCGAGCTCGACGACGTCCCGGTCGAGGACATCCGCCGCTTCGAGGCGGAGTTCCTGGACCACCTGGGCCGCGAGAACAAGGGCATCTTCGACGGCATCCGCGAGACCCGGGAGCTGTCCGACGACACGGTGACGGCCCTCAAGGACGCCATCACCGAGTTCAAGAAGGGCTTCGAGACCTCCTCGGGCGAGCACCTGGTCAACGACGAGCCGGTCGCCGCGCTCGGCGAGCGAGAGGTCGGCCAGGAGAAGATCACCAAGCAGGTCCGCACGGGCGAGAAGAAGTAGCCGATGGGTGCCCAGCTAAGACTGCTGCGCAGGCGGATCAAGTCGGTCAGGTCCACGGCGAAGATCACGCGTGCCCAGGAGCTCATCGCCTCGTCGCGCATCATCAAGGCGCAGCAGCGGATGCAGGCGGCCGTGCCGTACGAGCGGGAGATCACCCGCGCCGTCACGGGCGTCGTCAGCAACACCTCCAGCGTCGACCACCCGCTGACGCAGGCGAAGGAGCAGGCCACCACGGCCGCGGTGCTCATCGTCACCAGCGACCGCGGGTTCGCCGGCGGTTTCAACGCCAACATCCTGCGCGAGGCCGAGGCCCTGGGCAACCTGCTCAGGGGCAGGGGCGTCACGCCCGTGCCGTTCGTGGTGGGCCGCAAGGGCATCACGTGGCACACCTTCCGTGGCCGCGAGATGGGCGGGCACTGGGACGGGTTCTCCGACAACCCCTCCTACGCCGACGCCAAGCAGATCGCCGAGACGCTGATCCAGACGTTCTCGGCGGAGGACGGCGCGGACGAGATCCACATCGTCTCCACCGAGTTCGTCTCGATGCTGACGCAGGAGGTCGTGGTCAAGCGGATCCTTCCCCTGGAGGTCGAGGAGACCACGGAGAGGTCCGACACGCCCCTGCCGTACTTCGAGTTCGAGCCCACCGCCGGCGACGTGCTGGACTCGCTGCTGCCGAGGTACGTGGAGTCGCGCATCTTCAGCGCGCTGCTCCAGTCGGCGGCCTCCGAGCACGCCGCCCGCCGCCGGGCCATGAAGTCGGCGACGGACAACGCCAACGAGCTCATCCGCGTGTTCACCCAGCAGATGAACCAGGCCCGCCAGGCCGAGATCACCCAGGAAATCAGCGAGATCGTCGGTGGCGCGAACGCGCTGGCTGACGCCGCAGCGGGGAAAGAGTGAAATGACCGCACAGACTGTTGAGACCGGCGTGGGACGCGTCGCGCGGGTCACCGGTCCCGTCGTCGACGTGGAGTTCCCCGTCGAGGCGATGCCCGAGATCTACAACGCCCTCACCGTGGAGGTCTCCCTTCAGGGGCAGACCCGTCTTCTGACCCTCGAGGTCGCCCAGCACCTGGGTGACAACCTCGTCCGGGCCATCTCCATGCAGCCCACCGACGGCCTCACCCGTGGCGCCCCGGTGACCGACACCGGCGCGGCCATCTCGGTCCCCGTCGGCGACGTCGTCAAGGGCCACGTGTGGAGCACCCTGGGCGAGTCCCTGGACGTCGAGACCTCCTCGCTCCAGATCACCGAGCGCTGGGGCATCCACCGCCCCTCGCCCTCCTTCGACACCCTCGAGTCGCGGACCGAGATGCTGACCACCGGCATCAAGGTCATCGACCTGCTCACCCCGTACGTGCAGGGCGGCAAGATCGGCCTGTTCGGCGGCGCGGGCGTGGGCAAGACCGTCCTGATCCAGGAGATGATCCGCCGGGTCGCCCGCAACTTCGGTGGCACCTCGGTGTTCGCCGGCGTCGGCGAGCGCACCCGTGAGGGCAACGACCTGTGGCTGGAGATGGAGGAGGCGGACGTCCTCAAGGACACCGCCCTGGTCTTCGGCCAGATGGACGAGCCCCCGGGCACCCGCCTGCGGGTCGCGCTCTCCGCGCTCACGATGGCGGAGTACTTCCGCGACGTGCAGAAGCAGGACGTGCTGCTGTTCATCGACAACATCTTCCGGTTCACCCAGGCCGGCTCCGAGGTCTCCACCCTGCTCGGCCGCATGCCGTCCGCGGTGGGTTACCAGCCGACCCTGGCCGACGAGATGGGTGTTCTCCAGGAGCGCATCACCTCGACCCGCGGTCACTCGATCACCTCGATGCAGGCGATCTACGTCCCCGCGGACGACATCACCGACCCGGCCCCGCACAACGCGTTCGCGCACCTCGACGCGCAGACCGTGCTCTCGCGGCCGATCTCGGAGAAGGGCATCTACCCCGCGGTGGACCCGCTCGACTCCACCTCGCGGATCCTCGACCCGCTGATCGTCGGCGAGGAGCACTACCGCGTGGCCCAGGAGACCAAGCGGATCCTGCAGAAGTACAAGGAACTGCAGGACATCATCGCGATCCTCGGTATCGACGAGCTCTCCGAGGAGGACAAGGTCACGGTCAACCGGGCCCGCCGCATCGAGCGCTTCCTGTCGCACCCGATGTACGCCGCCGAGGCGTTCACCGGCCAGCCCGGGGAGAACGTGCCGCTGGACGAGACCATCGCCTCGTTCAAGGGTCTGTGCGCCGGTGAGTACGACCACCTGCCCGAGCAGGCGTTCTTCATGGTCGGCGGCATCGACCAGGCCGTCGCCAAGGCCAAGGAACTCGCCCGCTAGTCGCCTTCGGCGCCGGTGCGGCCTCGGCCGCACCGGCGCCTGGTTCGATAAGGAACTGGAGAGAACGTGGCGAAGCTGCGAGTAGGCGTCGTCTCGCCGGAACGGGAGATCTGGTCCGGCGAGGCCGACATGGTCATCGCCAAGACCGTCGACGGCGAGATCGGTATCATGCCCAGACACGCGCCCGTGATCGGCGTTCTCGTCGAGGGCGGCCTGCTGAGGGTCAAGCGGGGCGACGGCGAGTCGGATCTGGTCGCCGCCGTCCACGGAGGCTTCCTCTCGGTGGCCGACGACGAGGTGTCGATCCTGGCGGAGCTGGCCGAGCTCGGCTCCGAGGTCGACGTCGCCCGGGCCAAGAGCGCGCTGGAGCGGGCTCAGTCCTCGGTCGAGTCGGGCCAGGACGGCGAGGACGCGACCGCCGGAGCCAAGCGCGCCAGGGCCAGGTTGCGCGCGGCCGGGGAAGAAGTCGGATAAATTCTGCTTCTTAGCGGTACGGGTTCTTGGGGGCGAGCAGACATGGTGATAGCGGACGTACTCATCGTGGTGGGGTTGCTCGTCGCCCTCGTCGCCCTGCTGGCACTACGGGTGCTCGTCCTGACCCGCTCGCGAGGATCGGTGCTGTGTTGTCTCCGCTCCCTGTCCAGGGAGCGAGGGTGGCGGGTCGGTGTGGCCCGCTACGCCGACGGGCACCTGAACTGGATCCCGCTCATAGGTCTGCTGCCAAGGCCGCGCCACGTCATCGTGAGGCGCGGCCTTGTCGTTTCCGGGCGTCGCAAGGTCGGGCCCGGGGAGTTCTACGGGTTCATCGAGGGCGTGACCGCGATCGAGTGCCGCAGCGGGGACAGCGCCTACGAGCTCGCCATGGGGTACCGGGCCCTGACGGGTTTCGTCGCCTGGCTGGAGTCCGCCCCGCCCAGCGCCTACCTCGACGTGGCCTGAGCGGCCCCCTCCGGCCAGGACGGGCCGGAACGGGCCGTGGCGGGCCCCAGGATCGCCCTCAGCGGGTTCCGCCGGGCTTCCAGAGGATCTCCTCGCCCCCGGCCGCCACGCGGCAGAGAATGAACATCAGGTCGCTGAGCCGGTTGAGGTACGTGGCGGTCAGCGGGTTGACGTCGTCGTGAGCCTCCAGCGCCGACCAGACGGCCCGCTCGGCCCGCCGGACCACGGTCCTGGCCACGTGCAGCGCGGCCACCGCCGGGGGGCCACCGGGCAGGATGAAGCTGCGCAGCGGCGTGAGGCGCTCGTTGAACTCGTCGCAGCGCGCCTCCAGCCACTCGACGTAGGAGGGCTCGACGCGCAGCGGCGGGAACTCGGGGTTCTCCACGACCGGGGAGCACAGGTCGGCCCCGACGTCGAACAGCTCGTTCTGGACCCGGACCAGGACGGCGGTGACATCCTCGGCCAGGGAGCCCGCGGACAGGGCCACGCCGATCGCCGCGTTGGCCTCCTCCACGTCCGCGTAGGCGGCCAGGCGCGGGTCGGTCTTGCGGGTACGGCTCATGTCACCGAGCGCGGTCGTGCCGTCGTCCCCGGTACGGGTGTAGATCTTGGAGAGCACCACCGGGTTGTCTCTGTCAGCTCGCGTCATCGTTTCAGCGTATCGGCCGGGAATCGCGCTGTTTAATTTCAACCCGGACAATATGATTCACCGATGGTTTCTGGTTTCTACCTGCGATTCCCCCACCTCTCCCGTGACACGCTGACGTTCGTCGCCGACGACGACGTCTGGACGGCCCCGGTGGAGGGGGGCCGGGCCTGGCGGTTCTCCTCGGACCGGGCCCCGGTGAGCCACCCCTACCTCTCGCCCGGCGGCGACCGGATCGCCTGGACCGGTGTGCGGGACGGGGCTCCCGAGGTCTACCTGGCCGATCTGGGGTCGGGGGCGTCCGAGCGGCTGACCTACTGGGGGGACGCGCGGACGCGCACCCGGGGCTGGACCGCGGACGGCGGGATCCTCGCGATCAGCGCGACCGGCGGCGCCTTCGCGTCGCACGTGTGGGCCCACCGCCTCGATGAGCGGGGAGTCGCCGAGCGGCTGCCGTACGGCCCGGTCAACGACCTGTCGATCGCCCGGGACGCCGGCGGTCCCGGCGCGGGGGACGACACAGAGGGGGACGGCGCGGGGAGCGCCGCGGCCACGGTGGCGCTGCTGACCGGGGGGCTGTCGCGCGACCCGGCGGTCTGGAAGCGCTACCGGGGCGGCACGGCGGGCCGCCTGTGGGTGCGGCGGGGGGAGGGGGACTTCACCCGGATCCTGACCGGGCTGAACGGTCACCTCGCCTCCCCGATGCTCGTCGGCGGGCGGCTGGTCTTCCTCTCCGACCACGAGGGCGTCGGGAACCTCTACTCCTGCGAGCCGGACGGCGGCGGCCTGCGCCGTCACACCGACCACGAGACCTTCTACGTCCGCCACCCGGCCACCGACGGGACCAGGATCGTCTACCAGAGCGCCGGTGACCTGTACCTGCTGGACGGCCTCGACGCCGAGGCCCGCAGGCTCGACGTCACGCTCGGCTCCCCGCTGTCCGGGCCGCGGCCCTACCGGGTCAACGTCTCCCGGCGGCTGCACGACCTCGCGGTGGACGCGACCGGGCGGGCCAGCGCGGTGGAGGTCCAGGGGAGCGTGCACTGGCTCACCCACCGGGACGGCCCGGCCCGCCAGCTCAGCTCGGGCCTGTCGGCGGCGCTGCCCCGCGTCCTGGGTGACGACCGGGTGGTCTGGGTCGCCGACGACGGCGGGACGCAGGGGCTGGAGATCGTCCCGGCCGGGGGCGGCGAGGGCCGCAGGATCGCCGTGGGCCGGTTGGGCGAGGTCGGCGACCTGGCGGTCGCGCCCGACGGGAACACGATCGCGGCGACCTCCAGGGACGGCCGGCTGTCCCTGGTCGACGTGGCCTCCGGGGAGGTCGTGGAGCTGGCGAGGGCGGACGGCGAGATCCGCGACCTCGCCTGGTCGCCGGACTCGGCCTGGCTGGCCTGGTCGCACCCGGACGGCCCCCAGCTGCGCCGGATCAGGCTGGCCCGGGTGGCGGACCGGACCGTGACCGACGTCACCGACGGGCGCTTCACGGACGTCTCGCCCGCGTTCACCGGGGACTACCTGGCGTTCCTGTCGCGCCGCGGGTTCGACCCGGTCTACGACGCGCACTCCTTCGACATGTCCTTCCCCTTCGGCTACCGGCCCTACCTGGTGCCGCTGTCGGCCACCACGCCCTCCCCGTTCGCGCCCAGCGCCGAGGGCCGGGCCGCCTCCACCGCCCGGCAGGACGAGGGCAAGGAGGAGGAGACCGCGATCACCGTGGACCTGGAGGGCATCGGGGGCAGGGTCGTCCAGGTGCCGGTGCCCGAGGGCCGCTACTCGGACCTGCGGGCGGTCAAGGGCGGGTTCACCTGGCTGCGCGAGCCGCTGGCCGGGGAGCTCGGCGAGGACCGCGACCAGGTGGGGGGCGAGCGGCCCCGTCCCGCTCTCGACCGCTACGACCTCCTCAAGCGCACGTGCGACGAGGTCGTCGACAAGCTCGACTGGTACCGGGTGAGCGGTGACGGCACCCAGCTCGTCGTCAGCGACAAGGGCACGCTCACGGTCCGCCCGGCCGACGGCAAGCCGGGCGGCAAGAACGGCGACGACACGACCGTCGACCTGTCCAGGATCCGGATCACCGCCGACCCGCAGGCCCTGCGGCGGCACGCCTACGCCCAGATGGGCCGCAGGATGCGGGCCGACTTCTGGGTCGAGGACATGGCAGGCGTGGAGTGGGACGGCGTGCTGGAGGAGTACCGGCCGCTGGTGGACCGCGTCGCCACCGCCGACGACTTCGCCGACCTGCTCTGGGAGGTCATGGGGGAGCTGGGCAGCTCGCACGCCTACGTCTACGCCGCCCCGTGGGGGCACCCGGCGTCCGAACCGGTCGGGCTGCTCGGCGCCGACCTGTCCAGGGGCGAGGACGGCCGCTGGCGGGTGGACCGGGTGCTGCCGCCCGAGTCCTCCGACGTGCACGCCCGCTCGCCGCTGGCCGTTCCCGGGGCGGGGGTGCGGCCCGGGGAGGCGCTGCTCGCCGTCGACGGCCGTCCGGTGCCGCCGCAGGGCCCGGCGCGCCTGCTGGTGGGGGCGGCGGACAAGCCCGTCGAGCTGACCCTGGACGGTGGCCGCCGGGTGGTGGTCACGCCGCTGCGCGACGACCGGCGGCTGCGCTACCAGCACTGGGTGGCCGGGTGCCGGTCGCGGGTCAGGGAGCTCGGGGGCGGGCGCCTGGGCTACCTGCACATCCCCGACATGGTCGCCGAGGGCTGGGCGCAGTTCCACCGGGACATGCGCCGGGAGATGCGCTTCGAGGGCCTGGTGGTGGACCTGCGGGCCAACCGGGGCGGTCACACCTCGGAGCTGGTCGTCGAGAAGCTGCTGCGCCGGGTCATCGCCTGGGACCTGCCCAGGGGCATGGCGCCGATCACCTACCCCGAGGACGCGCCGCGCGGCCCGCTGGTCGCGGTCACCGACCAGAGCGCCGGCTCCGACGGGGACATCGTCACCGCGGCCTTCAAGCTCCACGGGCTCGGCCCGGTGGTGGGCACCCGGACCTGGGGCGGCGTGATCGGCATCGAGGACCCCCACCGGCTGGTCGACGGCTCGCACATCACCGTCCCCCGGTTCTCCTTCTGGTTCGAAGGGCTCGGCTGGGGGGTGGAGAACCACGGGGTGGACCCCGACGTCGAGGTCGACATCGCGCCGGACGACTGGGCGGCCGGACGGGACCCGCAGATCGAGGAGGCGGTACGGCTCGCGCTGGCCGCGCTGGACGAGCGCCCGGCCGCGACCCCGCCCGACCGGGCCACCCGGCCGTCCCGCGGGCGCCCGGCGCTGCCACCCCGCCCGTAGGAGGTCCCGTTCCCTCGCCCGGGCTGTCCGGGACCGGCCGGGGCCGTTCCAGGGCCGTTCCGGGGCCGGCCGGTCAAGGGATCGTCAAGGAATCCGCTTCGAGCCGCGTTTTATTTCGCATTTCGGGCAAGGAAGCATCATGGTGGTAGGAAGGGTGAATGTGATGGTGGGGGAGGTTCGCGCCTTCTTGCATGCCGTGACGTCGTACGAATGCGGTGCGTGATCCGTCGGTCAGGATGACGCACCGCCGCTGTGCCCGGCCGCCTCCGCAGCGCGGTCAGGCGTGAGGAGGAGGCATGCGCGTCCCCGGCAATTCCCAGGCCCAGGTGGTCGATGTCGGAAACCGTCTCGACGCGGGAACCGTCGCCGGAGTGCGGCCACGGCTGCACGAGGCGGTCGACACCGGGAACGGTGATCTGATAGTGGATCTTTCCGAACTGGAAATGATCGACGCCACCGGTCTGGGCGTGCTCGTGGGCACGCATCGCCGGGCCCTGAGCGCGGAACGCCGCCTCATCCTCAGGGGCGTGCCCCCGAGGATCATGCGGGTACTGGCGGTGACCCGCCTCAACCGGGTCCTCACCGTGGAGCTCCCGGTGGCGGCGATGGCCTGACCGGGCCTGACCGGGCCTGATCGGCCTGGCCGGCGTTCCCGCCCGGTCCCGGCTCGTCCCCGGGGCCCGTTCCGGTCTCGCCCGGGCCCCGGTAGGTCGCGCGTCCCCTCGGATCGCCGGGGGCGCGGTCCGCCTCAGGTCACGAAGGACCGCCGGAAGATGTGCGTCGCGGTGCTGATCAGGCTCTCGACCGGCGGGGGGTCGTCGGACAGGACCCACTCGATGAGCAGTTCCTGGACCGCTCCTATCATGCCCAGCGCCAGCAGGTGCTGGTTGGCCTTGGTGGCCTCCGGCAGATCGGCGACGTTCGCCTTGATCGCGTCGACGAAGCCCGCCACGCCCAGCTGCCGGGAGGTGATCAGGCAGTCGCCCGCCCGGCGTACCTCCATGTGCAGGATCCGCGCCCGGCGCCTGTCCTCGGTGACGAAGCGGATGTACTCGGTCACCCCGGCCTCGACCCGGTCGGCCAGGGTGTCCGGAACCTGGTCGATGGCCTTGTACATCGACTCCAGGGTCTCCTGAATGCACCGCGCGTGCAGGGCCTGCATCAGTTCCTCGCGCCCGGAGAAGCATTCATAGAAGGCGCGATTGGAGATGCGCGCCCGCGCGCACAATCTCTCGATCGTGGTCTCTGGGAATCCGGGGTCGGAATAGAGGACGTACGCCGCGGCGATCAGGCGTTCCCGGCGTTCCGCCAGACGCTCCTCCGGCGACATTCCTCGATATGACCGTCCGTTCATGTCAAGCTCCCACGGGTCGGTGTGAGGTTGACGGACATTCGCTTTATCACTTCCACCTCATGATCCTGGCCCCCAGAATTAACCATTATGGGTGCAAGATCCTTTTTGTGGAAGGGGTGGTCTTTATTGTTTACGTCGTCCGTGCAAGAAGGTGACAAGCCTGATCAGCCGGTCAAGTTCCTTCTCGCCCCGGGTGAACGAGGTGAGGTTCATCCCGGGCAGCGCGAACCTCTGGCGGGAGACCGCCTTGGGCCGGGCGAACTCCCGTAGCCCGTCCGCGCCGTGGATCCGGCCGAACCCCGAGTCGCCGACCCCGCCGAACGGCAGCGCCGGGATCGACGCGAAGGAGATGACCGAGTTGATCGCGGTCATCCCGCCCCGCATCCGGCGGGCGAGCTCCACCGCCCGCCGCGCGTTCCCCGAGAAGACGGTCCCGGCCAGCCCGTACGCGGTGGCGTTGGTCTTCTCCAGCGCCTCCTCCACGTCGGCGACCCGCTTCACCGTCACCGTGGGGCCGAACGTCTCCTCGCGGACCGCGGGGGAGTCCTCCGGCACGTCCTCGACGATCACCGGGTCGACGAAGGGCGCCCGCACCGAGCCGGCCCCGCCCACCACGGCCCGGCCGCCGGCGACCGCGTCGTCGATGTGCCGCCGGATGACGTCGATCTGGGCGGGCATGGTGATCGGGCCGTAGTCGCGACCGGCCCGCACCCGCCCGGCCCGGTCGGTGAGCTCCTTCATGAAGGCGTCGTAGACCGCGTCCACCACGTAGATCCGCTCCACCCCGACGCAGGTCTGGCCCGCGTTGGAGAGCGCGCCCCACAGCGCCGCGTCCGCCGCGGCGGGCAGGTCGGCGTCGGCGTCCACGATCAACGCGTCCTTGCCGCCGCACTCGGCGACCATCGGCGTCAGGTTCGTCGCGCAGGCGGCCATCACCCGCTTGGCGGTGGCCGTCGAGCCGGTGAAGGCGATCTTGCTCACCCCGGGGTCGGAGGCCAGCGCCGCACCGGTCTCGCCCAGCCCGGTCACGGTCCGCAGGACCCGGTGCTCCGGTACGGCCTCGGCGAACAGCGCGGACAGCAGCACCCCCACGCCCGGGGTCAGCTCGCTCGGCTTGAACACCACCGCGTTCCCCGCGGCCAGCGCGTAGGCGATCGATCCCATGGGCGTGAACACCGGGTAGTTCCACGGCCCGATCACCCCGACCACGCCCAGCGGCAGGTACTCCAGGGTGGCCGCGATGTTCGCCCCGACCAGGCCGGGGGAGACGCGCCGCCGCCCGAGCACCCGGTGGGCGTTCCTGGCGGCCCAGTCCAGGTGGGTGACGGCCAGCACGACCTCCAGGACGGCGTCCCCCCTGGGCTTGCCGGTCTCGGCGTGGACCACGTCGGCGATCCTGGACAGGTCCCGGGTGAGGAGCGCCTTGTAGTCGAGCAGCCGCCGCCTGCGCTCGGCCGGGCCCAGCCCCGCCCACCAGGCGGCGGCGACCTCCGCCTCGGCCACGGCGGCGCGCACCGCGGCGGCGTCCTGGATCGGATGGGTGCCGACGACGGCGCCGGTGGCGGGGTCCAGGGAGTCGAAGGTGCGCTGTCCGGTCACCGTGGTCAAGGTCGTCTCCTCTGCGCCGTGGCGGATGCCCGCGCGGGCGGCGCGCCTTCGGCGGCGGGGACGCCCGCCACGAGGGCGGGACGCCCGCCACCCGCGAGACGCGGCGAGCCGTGCGGACACGGTGCGCTCACGATAGACCCGATGCCGCGGTCCGGTACACCGGGACCGGCCCGTCCGGCCTCTCCGGTGCCTCCGGTGTCTTCGGTGTCTTCGGTTCGTCCGGTGCCTGCGGTGGTCCGGTGCCCGTCCCGCGCAGCCGGCCGGGAGCGGGAGCGCGGGGCTTCGGGAGCACGGGCCCCGCGGGGGCGTCAGCGGGTGAGCAGGCCCCGGTCCATGGCCGTGGTGACGGCGGCGGTGCGGTCGGAGACGCCGAGCTTGCCGAAGGCGCGCAGCAGATGGGTCTTGACGGTGGTCTCGCTGATGAACAGGGCCCTGCCGATCTCCGCGTTGGTCATCCCCCTGGCCACCAGGGAGAGCACCTCGGTCTCGCGCGGCGAGAGCGACTCGGTCACCGGCGCCCGCATCCGCGTGACCAGCCTCGTCGCCACCGACGGGGAGAGCACGGTCTCCCCGCGCGCCGCGGAACGGATCGCGGCCAGCAGGTCCGCCCGGGAGGTGTCCTTCAGCAGGTACCCCGCCGCACCCGCCTCGACCGCCCGGACGATGTCGGTGTCCGTCTCGTAGGTGGTCAGCACGATCACCCGGCTCTCCGGCCGGTCGGCCAGGATGCGGGGGATGGCGCTCACCCCGTCCCCGTCGGGCATCCGCAGGTCCATCAGGATCACGTCGGGGCGGATCGCCCCGGCCCGCACGACCGCCTCGTCCCCGGACGCGGCCTCGCCCACGACGGTGATCCCGGGATCGGCCTCCAGCATCCCCCGAAGCCCCTCACGGACCACCGGGTGGTCATCGACGATCATCACGTGCAGCATCCGTCATCCTCTCCCGCCGAGCCGGTCGATCCGCCCGGCCGCGCGGACCCGGCCGGCCGCGCGACCCCGGCCGGTCGTGCCGGCCCGCTCGGCCGTGCCGGGTCGTTCGGCCGTGCCGGTAGGGCCGGTCGTGTCAGGCCGGTCGGTGGGGCCGGTCGTGTCAGGCCGGTCGGTCCGTTCGGTCGTGCCGGCCCGTTCGGTGGTGCCGGTACCGCCGGTGGGGACGATCACCTCGAGCGAGGTCCCGCCGCCCGGCGGGCCGGTCACCGTCACGGTCCCGCCGACCTGCTCGACGCGGCCGCGCATGCCGCGCAGGCCGTACCCCCGGGAGACGGACGGGTCGAGCCCGCGCCCGTCGTCGCGCACCTCCAGACGGACCGACTCCTCCCGGTAGGAGATCGACACGACGACCGACTCCGCGGCCGCGTGCCTGCGCACGTTGGCCAGTCCCTCCTGGACGGCGCGGACGAGCACCACCTCGACCGGTGCGCTCAGCGGCCGGGACGTCCCCGACACCTCGAAGCGGGCGGACAACCCCGTCTCCTCGCCGAGCCGGCCCGTCAGCCGCTCCAGTGCCTCGTCCAGGGTGGAGCCGTCCAGCGGGGCCGGGCTCAGCGTGGTGACCAGCAGCCGGGCCTCGGCGAGGTTCTCCCGCGCGGTCCGGACGGCCAGCGCCAGGTGCCGGGACGGGTCCTGCTGCGCCTCGGCCGCCTGGATCAGCATGATGATGCTGGTGAAGCCCTGGGCCAGGGTGTCGTGGATCTCCCCGGCCAGCCGTTCGCGCTCGGTCTGGGCCCCGCGCTCGGCCGAGAGCGCGGCCACCTGGGCCCGGCTGTTCTCCAGCTGTTCGATGAGCATGGCTCGGTCCTCGCTCTGCGCAGTGATCTTCTCGATCCAGACACCGAAGATGCTGGAGAAGAAGATGATGATGGTCATCACCATCAGGAAGTTGAACGGCTCCGACGTCAGGAAGACGTAGCGGACGGTCGGGGAGAGGTTCAGCGCGATCACGGCGACGATCGCCTGCCTGGCACGGAAGACGATGAAGCACTGCGGGCAGAGCCCGAACAGGGCGAACGTCGCGTCCGGCGCGAACAGCCCCGCGGGGGTGAAGAGCGCGATCATGACGACGATGTAGGCGATCTCGCGCGGGCGGTTCCCGGAGAGGATCGCCGGGCGGCCGAGCAGCAGGTAGAGCGGGAGGATCGTCAGCAGACAGCCCGCGACGACCAGTTTCACGTGCGTCGGGGCGTCGGAGGTCACCGCGAACCAGGTGGGCAGCAGCGTCCCGATGACGAGGAGCGCCTCCCACCCGCGAAGCGATCGCCACGCGTGCGCCCCCGCCCCCCGAAGGAGGGGCTCGGCGCGGTCGTCGGCTCTCATCCGTCGCGACGGCTCTTCCAGCGGAACGTCATCAGGCACAGCACCAGTCCTCCGACGGTCCAGGCTCCCAGGACCAGGGCGACCCGGTCCAGCTCGTAGGAGTTCGCAAGCTCCAGTGTGGCACCGGCGTCACCCAGGAAGACCGACCGGAACCCCTGGCACATCCACTTGAGCGGGAAGAGCGAGGCGATGTTCACCAGCCAGGACGGGAGCGTGAAGACGGGGATGAACACCCCGGAGATGAACTGCAGCACCGTGAACGGCAGCGTGATCACCGCACCGGCGCTCTTGGCCGAGCGGGGCAGGCCGCTGATCGCGACACCGAGCAGCGACGATCCGACCACGCCGAGCACGAACACCCAGGCGAAGGTGAACCACCTGGACGCCTCCGACGGCAGCTGCAGGTCGAACAGCGCGACCCCGATGACCAGGAGGATGACGACCTGCAGGAAGGAGACGAACAGGGTGGTGAGGGCCTTGCCCATGAAGTAGGCGCTCCTCGGCAGCGGCGTTCCGGCCAGCCGCTTGAGCGTGCCGTTGTCGCGGTCCATCGCGATGGTGATCCCGAGGTTCTGGAACCCCGTCATCGCGGCGGTGCCGATCAGCCCGGCCACGTAGAGCTGGGAGACGGTCAGGCCGGTTCCCTCGACCTGGCTGGAGAAGATCGAGCCGAAGAGCACCAGCATGATGATCGGAAATGCGAAGGTGAAGATGACCGCGTCCCTCTCGCGGAAGAACATCCTGCTCTCCAGGGCCGCGCGGGCCAGTCCCAGGTGGACGGTGGAGGGCTGTCGCGTCTCGGCGGGCGGGGCGGCGGGGCGGGCGAGGGTCTGGTTCATCCGGGAAGTACCTTTGCGGGTCGGTCGGCGCGGGGGGCCGACGCGCGGGTTCGACGTTTGGAAGATGTTCGGGAAGGGGGGCGGGGGGTTCGAAAGCCCGGGGATTCGAGGGCCTGGGGTTCGAGGGTCCGGGATTCGGGGGCGGGACGGGGCGGCCGTCGACCGACCGGTCGCCGGCAGGGTCCGCACCCGGGTCCGGCGTGGAACCGGTCCCGGGGAGGGGGTCAGGCCGAGGTGTCGATGAGACCGAGGTAGATGTCCTCCAGGGACGGCCGGGTCACGGTCAGCTCGGGGACCTCGCCGTCGAAGCGGCCGGTCAGCTCCAGGACGGTCGTGGTGGGCGTGTCCGTCTCCACGAAGCGGCGCTCGCCCTCCTCGGACCAGCCGACCACGGCCTTGGCGGTGGCCCTGCCGCCCAGGGACGCGGGATCGCCCTCGGCCACGATCCGCCCCGCGGAGACCACCGCCACCCGGTCGGCCAGTGCCTCGGCCTCGTCCAGGTAGTGGGTCGTCAGCACGATCGTGGTGCCGTCACGGGCCAGGCCCTCGATCAGCTCCCAGAAGCGCCTGCGGGCCTCCGGGTCGAACCCGGTGGTCGGCTCGTCCAGGAAGAGCAGGTCGGGGCCGCCGATCACGCCGAGCGCGACGTCCACCCGGCGCCGCTGGCCACCGGAGAGCTGCCGGATGCGGCTGTTCGCCTTCCCGGTCAGCCCGACCAGCTCGATCACCTCGTCCGGGTCCTTGGACCGCGGGTAGTAGCGCGCGAAGTGCCGGACGGTCTCCCGTACGGTCGTTTCGGCCACGTCCTCGGCCGTCTGCGGCACGATGCCGATCCGCGACCGCCACGCCCGGGTGGGACTGCCGGGATCGACGCCCAGGACGCTGACCTCGCCGGCGTCCCTGGTGCGGTGCCCCTCCAGGATCTCGACCGTGGTGGACTTCCCGGCCCCGTTCGGGCCGAGGATCGCGAAGACCTCGCCCGCGTGGATGTCGAGGTCGATACCGGCGACGGCCTGCACGTCGCCGTAGCGCTTGGTCAGGCCTCTCACTCTCACCGCTGTGCTCATGTCCCCAGCCTCGCGTCGGCGAGGCCGCGGCGGGACCAACGTTCGACGGAGCCGGTTGTCCACCGAACGGAGGACGCGCGGAGGACACGCGGAGGACACGGCGGGGGACGTCACCGGCGAGCGCGATCGGGTGCGTGCCTCGCCGTGGCCGGCGTTGTATCCTCTGCGAGGGCATCAAACGTCGTCACCGGTCGGGTGAGGCGCACGAGGTGTCCGGGATGCCTTTGGGGGCATTTCAGCATGGCTGTTCATTTCAATCACACGATCGTCTTCTCCCGGGACAGGCAGGTCTCCGCCGAGTTCCTGGCCCACGTCCTCGGGTTGAAGGTCGGCAGGCAGTGGGGCCCGTTCCTCCCGGTGGAGACGGCCAACGGTGTCACCCTGGACTTCGCGACCAGCGACCAGGAGACGATCACGGAGCACCACTACGCGTTCCTGGTCGGCGAGGACGAGTTCGACGAGATCCTCGGGCGGGTCAAGGCGGCCGGGGTCACCTACTATCCGGATCCCCGGCTCTCCCGCCCGAACGAGATCAACCACAACGACGGCGGGCGGGGTTTCTACTTCCTCGACCCCGACGGGCACGGCATGGAAGTGATCACCGTCCCCTACGGCGGCTGGTGACCACGGGCCCCGCCCGGCACGTCCGCGCCGCAGGGGCCTGAGCCCGCACTCCCGTCACGCCCGCACCGGTGGGAACGGCGTCGCGTCCACGCCGGGCGGGCGTGATCCGCGGTCTCCCCGACGCCCGGAACGCCCAGAACGACCGGAACGCCCGGAACGCTCAGAACAGTGTGTCGTTGCGCTCGATGCCGCGCAGCTCGTCGTAGTCCAAGGTCACGCAGCGGATACCGCGGTCGGTGGCCAGCGTCTTGGCCTGCGGGGCGATGCTCTGCGCGGCCAGGACGCCGCTGACCGGGGCGAGCAGCGGGTCGCGGTTCATCAGCTCCAGGTAGCGGGTCAGCTGTTCCACGGCGTCGATGCCGGCGCGGCGCTTGAGCTCCACGGCGACGGACGCGCCGGTGTGGTCGCGGCAGAGGATGTCGACCGGCCCGATGGCCGTCATGTACTCGCGGCGCACCAGGGTCCAGCCCGCTCCCAGGGTGGTGATGTGCTCGGCCAGCAGCTCCTGCAGGTGGGCCTCGACCCCGTCCTTGATCAGGCCCGGGTCCACGCCCAGCTCGTGGCTGGTGTCGTGGATGATCTCCTCCATGGTGAGGACCAGCTGCTCACCGGTCTTGCCGTGGGTGACCGTCCAGGTGCCCTCCTCCTCGCGGAGCCTGCACGGCGGGTTCATCCAGTTCAGCGGCTTGAAGGCCCGGTCGTCCGCGTGGATGGAGACGCTGCTGTCGGCCTTGATGAGAATGAGCCGGGGTGCCATCGGAAGATGGGCGGTGAGCTTTCCGACGTAATCCACGCTGCACCGCGCGATGACCAGACGCATGACCGAACCCTACCGGCCGGACGGTCCCCGGATCCCCGTGATCCGTCCGGCCGGCAGGGCGGCGTGCCGCTTCTCCGCGGCGTTCGTCAGCGCATCGCCGTCAGTGCATCCACCGTCAGCGCATCGCCTCGGAGAGCTTGACGCGCCCGCCGGTGCGCAGGACCGCGCGCCGGTAGATGCGCGCGCCGAGCATGAGGGTGCCCACCGTCGCCAGGAGCATCAGGACCGCCGCCACGGCGATCTCCCAGGCGAGCACCTGGCCCCCGGCCATCCGTACCGGCATGACCATGGAGGAGAACGGCGGCACCAGGGACAGGATCCGGGCCACCGAGCCGTTGGGCTGGACCGCCGCGTAGTAGGCCACCAGGTAGGTGACCATCATGAGCATCGTCATCGGCGTCAGGACGCTGTTGGCGTCCTCCTGCCGGGAGACCAGCGATCCGAGCGCCGCGGCCAGCGCCGCGAAGAACGCATAACCCAGGACGAACCAGAACAGGGCGCTGAGCACGATGCCGGTCATGCCCGGGGGCAGGTCGGCGGCGAGGCCGGTGGCCGCGGCCGCGCCGAGACCGGCCACGATGATCACGACGAGGTTCGCCAGCGCGAGCGCGCCCAGTCCCACGATCTTGCCGCCCAGCAGCTGCCAGGGGCGGACCGAGGTCAGCAGGATCTCCACGATCCGGCTGCCCTTCTCCTCGACCACCCCCATCGCGACGTACATGGAGGAGTAGATGAGCAGGAAGAACAGCACCATGACCAGCAGGGACGCGATGCCCGTCCGCACGCCCGCGTAGCGGGCGTCGACGCCGACCGAGACCTGCTCCAGGGGCGCGACCTGCATCGCCTGGGCGACCTTGGCCGGATCGAGGCCGGCGTCGGCCAGCCGGCTCTGGGCCTGGACGGTCTGGTTGGCGTTCTCCAGCAGCAGGCCCAGCTCGCGGTCGACCTCGCCGTCGGCGAGCACCCTGCGGCCGTCCACCACGGCGGCGTCCAGGTCGCCCGCGGTGATCGCGGCGCGCGCGGCGTTCTCGTCGGGCAGGTCCCGGACGGTGATCTTCACGTCCTCGGCCGTGCCGGTCAGGGCCGGTCGCAGCGCCTGCGACTGCGTCCCGGCGAGTCCCACGGTGTAGGAGTCGGGCCCGGAGAAGAGCGTGGGCAGGTACGCGACCGCCGCGACCAGCACGGCGCTCACCACCAGGCTGATGACGAACGCCTTCGTACGGGCGCGCGTGACGATCTCGCGTCGCGCGACCAGCCAGAGCCCGTTCATCGCCGCACCGTCCCCTCACCCGAGGGCGTCACGCCCGCGGTCGTCGTGTCCGTGTTCGTGCCGTTCGTGGCCGGGCGCGTCATGCGACCGCCTCCCGGAAGATCTCGGTGAGCGTGGGCCGCTGCCAGCCGAAGTGCTCGACCCTCCCGGCCTTGATCGCCAGGTGCAGGACCTCCTGGCCGTCGCCGTCGACGCCCGCGACGAGCACCTCGTCGCCCCTCTCGGTGACCTCTCCCGGCAGGGTGGCGGTCCAGCCCGGGGCGGCGTTCCTGACGACCACCCTGAGCAGGCCGCGCCCGCCGCGGTCGCGCAGGCTCTCGGTCGTGCCGCTGGCCACCATGCGGCCCGCGGAGATGATGCCGACCGAGTCGCAGAGCCGCTCGACGAGGTCGAGCTGGTGGCTGGAGAAGAGCACCGGCACGCCCGTGCGGCAGCGTTCGGTGAGCACCTCGGCCAGCGCGTCGACGGCCAGCGGGTCCAGCCCGGAGAACGGCTCGTCCAGGACCAGGACCTCGGGCCGGTGCACCAGCGCCACCGCGAGCTGCGCGCGCTGCTGGTTGCCCAGCGAGAGCGTGTCCACCGCGTCACCGGCGCGTTCGGTGAGCGAGAGCCGCTCCAGCAGGTCGCCGGTGGCCTTCCTGGCCTCGCCCGCGCCCATGCCGCTGAGCCTTCCGAAGTACTCGATCTGTTCGGCGACCTTCATCTTCTGGTAGAGGCCGCGCTCCTCGGGCATGTAGCCGAACCTGCGGCGGTCCTCGAAGGTCAGTTCCCGGCCGTCGCGGCGCACGGTGCCCGAGTCGGCGGTCAGCACGCCCATCAGGATGCGCATCGTGGTGGTCTTACCGGCGCCGTTGGCCCCGACGAAGCCGAACATCTCGCCCGGCCGTACCGAGAACGTCACCCCGTCCAGGGCGGTCTTGTCGCCGTAGCGTTTGTGCAGGTCGTCAATTTCGATCATGAGGGGGACCCATCGGTGAGACGCCTCAGCACGGAGACGTAGTCGTGGAACGCCCGGCGGCCCTCGTCGGTGAGGGCCAGCCAGGTGCGTGGGCGCTTACCCACGAAGGCCTTCTCCACGCGGACGTAGCCGGCCTCTTCCAGGGTGATGACGTGCTTGGACAGCAGGGAGTCGCTGACCTCTATCGTGTCGCGCAGGAAGCGGAACTCGGCCCGGTCGGTGACCGCCAGCGCGGCCATGACCGAGAGCCGGACGGGCGCGTGGATGACGTCGTCGAGCTCGTGGCGGGGGTGTGAACCCGCGCCGCCCGCTCCACCCGTGCCGTCCGTGCTTCCCGCGCCGGTCGTGCCGCCCGCGCCGTTCGTGCCGTTCGCGCCGCCCGTGCCGTTCGCCTGGCTCACCGTGCCGCCCGCAGCACCCGCCAGGCGGCGTAGAGGGGAGGCAGGCTCGCGCAGGCCGCCAGCACGACCAGCGCCACCTTCCAGCCGGTACCGGGATCGTCGGGGACGAGGAACAGGCCGACCAGGAAGACGACCGCGACGGCGCCGAGGTAGGTGACCGTGACCGGCCCGGTCGGCCTGCCGGCCCAGGTGACCTCGCGGTCCTCGACGCTCATCCTGCCGAGATACCAGGTGGACGCGACGGTCAGGACGAGCCACAGCAGGCCGACCGTCAGCTGGGACCAGGCGGGACCGAAGTTCATGACCGGCCAGTACACGATCGTGGCCAGGCCGACGATCAGGTAGATCAGCCCGGCGACGCGCGCCGGGCGCCGGGCGCGCCGGTCGACCTCGCCGATCCGGCGCAGCGCCTCCTGGGGTGTCAGCTCTTCCTTCACGCCTCCTCCTCTGCTCATGTTCTCAAACAGTAATGGATACTCAACTCGCGTTCAAGTAGTCGCGTGTTGTTCACTACTAGGAACCGGCTTTTGGGGTAGCCGGTACCTCTCTGGGACACTGTGGCGATGCCGGAGCAGGTCGTCCGCCACGCGGAGCGGGTTCCGCGGGCAGGGTGGGGAGAGTGATGACGAGCACGTTCGTGACGGTCGGTGTGGTCGGTCTGGGCACGATGGGCGCCGGGATCGCCGAGTGTTTCGCCCGCGCGGGGATCTCCGTGATCGGCGTGGAGGCCGGTCCGGAGGCGCTGGCACGGGGACGGGGTCACCTGGAGGACTCCACCGGACGCGCGCTCGCCAAGGGCAGGCTGACCGAGGCGGCCCGCGCGGAGATCCTCGGCAGGGTGACCCTGACGACCTCGCTGGAGGACCTGGCCGACGCCGACCTGGTGATCGAGGCCGTCCCCGAGGTCATGGACTTCAAGCGGGCGATCTTCACCGACCTGGACCGCATCTGCAAGCCGTCCGCGGTGCTCGCCACCAACACCTCCTCGCTCTCGATCACCGCGATCGCGGCCACCACCACCCGGCCGGGCCGGGTGATCGGCATGCACTTCTTCAACCCCGCGCCGGTCATGAAGCTGATCGAGGTGATCCACACGATGGTCACCGACGAGGGGCTGGCCGAGGAGGTGGCGGAGCTGGCGCGGCGGCTCGGCAAGACCCCGGTCACCGTCGGCGACCGGGCCGGGTTCGTGGTCAACCGGCTCCTGCTGCCGTACCTGAACCACGCCGCCGTCCTGCTGGAGAGCGGCCTGGCCGGCCGCGACGACATCGACACCGCGATGCGGCTCGGCGCGGGGCTGCCGATGGGCCCCTTCGCCCTGCTGGACCTGATCGGCCTGGACACCTCCTACGAGGTGCTGAGCGTGCTGTTCCAGGAGAGCCGCGACCGCCGCCACGCGCCCGCGCCGATCCTGCGCGAGCGGATCTCGGCCGGCCTGCTCGGCCGCAAGGCGGGCGGCGGCTTCTACGGGCCCGGCGAGCACGCCGACACCTCCCACACCTCCGGCGCCTCCGGCCCGTCCGCGGACGGGCCCTCGCCGAAGCGGGTCGCGGTCCTGGGCGAGGGGGGCGACGCCTTCGCCGCCCGCCTGGCCGATGAGGGCCTCACGATCACACCGGTGGAGGAGGCCGAGGCGGTCCTCGCCCTGTCCAGCGTCCCGGTGATCGAGCTCGCCCCGCGGCTGCCGCACCCCGAGCGCCTGGTCGGCGTGCACCTGGTGGGCGAGGGCGTCGCCGAGGTCGCCTCCACGGTGCTGACCGACCCCCGGGTCGCGCGCGCCGTGCAGAGCCTGGTCCGGGCCGCCGGTCGCGTCCCGGTGCCGTGCCGGGACCGTGCCGAGTTCGTGGTCGACGCGCTGCTGTACCCGTACCTCAACGACGCCGTCCGGATGTACGACTCCGGATACGCGACCTGCGAGGACATCGACGTCGCCATGCGGCTCGGCTGCGGCTACCGGCAGGGCCCGTTCGAGACGATCGACGCGCTCGGCCTGGAGACCGTCCGCGACGGGCTGCGCGCCCTCTACGCGGAGTACCGCGAACCGTTCCTCGCGCCCGCGCCGCTGCTGGAGCAGCTCGTCGCGGCCGGGGTCCGGAGCTTCCGAGACCGGCCGTGAGCCCTCGCAGGGCACGCCGCGCCGGCCCCTTCGACCGCGACGGCAAGGGGACGGCACGCCCGGTGGGCGCCTTCGTGCCCGGCCTGGACCGTACCGAGGAGTGGCCCGACGGTGAGTGGCGGGTGCGCAGGCTCACCGGTGGCGCGGCGGACAAGGTCTACCGCTGCCCCGGCTGCGACCAGGAGATCGGGGCGCGCGTGCCGCACGTGGTGAGCTGGCCGGCCTGGCCCGGCGGCGAGGACGAGCGCAGGCACTGGCACACCGCGTGCTGGCGCAACCGGCTCAGGCACGGCCCCGGCCGCAGCAGATACTGAACGACCGACGACGCGGATCTGAGGAGAGACATGGAGATCAGGGCCTCCACGGTGCTGCCCGCGCGCAGGGAGCCGATCGAGCTGCACACCGGTGACGGGCTGACCCTCGTCGGCGAGCTGGCCCTCCCGGCCGACCGGCCCCCGGTGGCCACGCTGGTCTGCCTGCACCCGCTGCCCACCCACGGCGGCATGATGGACAGCCACGTGTACAAGAAGGCGGCCAACCGGCTTCCCGCCCTTGCCGACCTGGCCGTGCTGCGGTTCAACACCCGCGGCACCACCTCCGAGCGGGGCACCTCCCAGGGCGCCTTCGCCGAGGGCGAGGGCGAGCGCCTGGACGTCGCCGCCGCGCTGGAGTACGCCGACTTCCACGACCTGCCCCGGGTCTGGCTGGTCGGCTGGTCCTTCGGCACCGAGCTGGCGCTCAAGTGGGGGCACGACCCGCTGGTGCAGGGCGCGATCCTGCTCTCCCCGCCGCTGCGCCGGGCGGGCGACGCCGACCTCGACGCCTGGGCGCGGTTCGGCCGGCCGCTGGTCGCGCTGGTGCCCGAGTTCGACGACTACCTCCGCCCGCAGGAGGCCCGCGAGCGGTTCGCCCGGGTGCCGCAGGCCGAGGTCGTCGGGGTGGACGACGCCAAGCACCTGTGGGTCGGCGAGCCGTACGTGCGGATCGTGCTCGACGAGATCGTCCGGCGGGTGAACCCGGCGGCCCACCCCCTGCCCACCGAGGTCGCCGACCAGCCCGGCCAACCCGACCCGGTCGGCCGGCCCGGCCAGCCCGGTCAAACCGGTGAGGAGGACCGGACCGACCGGCCCGCCGAGGTCGCGGGCCCCTAGACCCGCCCGTCCCGGACCCCCGTCGTGACCTTCGTGACCGTATCGGCGGGACCGTCCCGTTCACCGGCGGCGCGATCACCCCGCCGCCGGGAACGGCGGGCGATCAGGGGGTGCCGGGGACGGGCCGCGGGAATACGGTGGGGGGCGTGCAGCTGTACACACGCTCGGCGGGTGAGGGACTTCCGGTCGTCCTCCTTCACGCCTTCCCCCTGTCCTCGGCCATGTGGCTGGCCCAGCGGGAGGGCCTGGCCGAGGTCTGCAAGGTCATCACGCCCGACCTGCGCGGCTTCGGCGGCTCGGTGCTGGGCGAGGACGAGCCCTCCCTGGACGTGATGGCCGACGACGTCGCCCGGCTGCTGGACCGCGAGGGCGCCGACCGGGCCGTCGTCGGCGGCCTGTCCATGGGCGGCTACGTGACGATGGCCCTGTGCCGCCGCCACCCCGACCGCCTGCTGGGGGTGATCCTCGCCGACACCAAGGCGAGCGCCGACCCCGAGGAGACCAGGTCCGGCCGCGAGCGGATCGCCGACGACGTGCTGAGGGAGGGCACGTCCGTCCTGGTGGAGAAGGTGCTGCCCGGCCTGCTCGGGCGGACCACGCTGGAGCGCAGGGCGATGGTCTCCGGCCGGGTGCGCGGGCTGGTCCAGGCCGCGCCGCCGGTCGCCGCCGCCTGGGCGCAGCGGGCCATGGCCGCCCGCCCGGACTCCTTCGACACGCTGCGGGCGCTCGACGCGCCGGTCCTGGTGATCGTGGGCGAGGAGGACGAGATCACTCCGGTCGCGGTCGCGGACGCGATGGCCGAGGCCGCCCCCGACGGGCGGCTGGCGGTGATCGAGAAGGCCGGTCACCTCAGCGCGATCGAGCAGCCCGAGGCGTTCAACCGGGCGGTGTCGGCCTTCGTCGCGGAACTCGGCGGGGGATCACCCCGCCGCTGAACGGCACGGGGACCGGCACGGGTCCCGTACGCCGGAGGGATCGGGCGGGGAGCACAGGAAGAGAGCCCGGCGACCGCGATGGTCGCCAGGCTCTCCGGTAGCCGTCGTCAACGCCCCGAGCCGTCGGCCGCCCTACTCCTGCCACCACTCCGCGTCGTCGTCCTTGGTCTCGGCCCTGGCGGGAGCCGGGACCGGCTTCTCGGCACCGTTGGCGCTCGCGGCCGGAATGGCCGGCTTCGGCGGGGCCGCGGCGATCGCGGGCTCCGGCTCGGCGGGCGGCAGCGGCGCGCCACCGAGGAGCTGGCGCAGCTGGGCGAGGTGGCTGGTGATGCTGTCGCGCTGGCGGGTCAGCTCGTCGACCTGGCGCTGGGCGACCGAGCGGCTGCGCTCGGACTCGGCCTTGGCCTCGGAGACGATGGACTCGGCGCTCGCCTTGGCCTCCGACACGACCTGGTCGGCGTTCTTGCGCGCGTTGGCCAGCAGCTGCTTGGCGTGCGTGTCCGCCTCGCGACGGGTCTGCTCGGCCTGCTGGGTGGCCTGGGTGGCCCGCTGCTCGGCGGTGGCCGCCCGCTGCTCGGCCTCGGCGACCAGCTTCTGGGTCGCGGCCTGCGCGGTGGCGTGGCGCTCGGCCTCCTGGCGCTCGGCGTCCTCGCGCCGGGCGGCGAGCTGGATCTCGAACTCCGCCTCGTCCTGGGCCCGCTTGGCCTCGGACTCCTCCAGCACCCGCTGTGCCTGGGCGCGCATCTCGTCGGCCTGGCGCTTGGCGGTGGTGAGGACCTCGTCGCGCTCGCGCTTGGTCGAGGCGCGCAGCTGCGCGACCTCGCGCTCGGTGGTGGTGCGCAGCTTGGCGATCTCGCGCTCGGCGTCGGCGCGCTTCTCGGCCACCTCGTGGTCGGCGGTGGCCCGCAGCTTGGAGACCTCGCGCTCGGTGGTGGAGGTCAGCTCGTCGGCCTCGCGGCGGGCGGTCGAGCGGATCTCCTCGGCGTCGCGCTCGGCGCTGGTGCGCATCTCCTCGACCTCGCGGGTGGCGAGGGCGCGCTTCTCGGCCGCCTCGTTCTCGGCGGCGGCGCGCAGGTCCGCGGCCTCGACCTTGGACGCCGCCTTGATCTCGTTCGCCTCGGACCTGGCGGCCTGCACGAGCTCGGTCGCCTGCTCCTCCGCCAGGCGGAGCAGCTGCTCGATCCGGGCGCCGAGGCCGGAGTAGGTCGGGCGCTCCTGCTCCTGGAGCTGCCTCTGCGAGTCGGACAGCTCCCGCTGCAGGGCCTGAACCTGCTCCCGGGCCTGTCGCAACTCGCCGTCGACCTGCTTCAGATGGTCGTGCACCTGGTGCCGGTCAAAGCCACGGAGCACCACGTCGAATTCCCGAGCGGGAGCGTCCTCGAAGAAGTTGTTGAGCTGGGCGTCGATGTCGGACTGCATGGAGGCTCGATCCTGGGTTGTCGAGACGGCTACACGGGCCGGACGGGGGTTTCAGGCATCCGAAGCGGGAGCCGGGGCGGGATCCACGTCCGGTGGTACGCCAGCGTACTCCGCCGGTGCCGAGTTGGCTGTCTCGTCCGGCTTTATGAGTGACTTGTTACGTATCAGCGTTTCTTGCCTCCTGCGTGGTCTCCGGCTGCCCTTCCGCGGCCTGTACGAGCTCGGTGAGCATGCCCCCGACGTCCTTGGGGTGGAGGAATCCGATCGAGGAACCCATCGAGCCGTGGCGCGGCGTCTCGTCCAGCAGTCGCACCCCCCGGGAGCCGACCTCCTCCAGCGCCCGCGCGACGTCCGGGACGCCGAAGGCGACATGATGCACCCCCTCCCCGCGCTTGGCCAGGAATTTGCCGACCGGCGTGTCGGGCCCGAGCGGTTCGAGGAGCTGGATGTACGATCCACCGCCCTGCCCGTCGGAGATGCGCAGCATGGCCTCCTTGACTCCCTGCTCCTCGTTGATCTCACGTGCCACCACCGTGAGGTCGAAGGTCCGCTGGAAGAAGGCGATCCTCTCCTCAAGGTCGTGACAGGCGATTCCCACATGGTCGATGCGCATGAACATGGGGTGTTCCTCCATGGCGGTCGCTGAGGTACTCATGGGTATGGTGGCAAAGTCGCCCAACGTCCCGCCAGGGAGGCCCCTGTTATGTCTGGTTCCGTCATCGTCGCCGGAGCTCGTACGCCCATCGGACGCCTGCTCGGCTCGCTGTCCGGACTGTCCGCCGCCGAGCTCGGCGGCATCGCGATCAAGGCCGCGCTGGAGCGCGCCGGCGTCGCCCCCGACGCCGTGCAATACGTGATCATGGGGCAGGTGCTCCAGGCCGGCACCGGCCAGATCCCGGCCCGTCAGGCCGCCGTGAAGGCGGGCATCCCGATGACCGTCCCCTCGCTGACGATCAACAAGGTCTGCCTGTCGGGCATGGACGCCATCGCCCTGGCCGACCAGCTCATCCGGGCCGGTGAGTTCGACATCGTGGTCGCGGGCGGCATGGAGTCCATGTCGAACGCCCCGCACCTGCTGCCCGGCATGCGCAGGGGCGTGAAGTACGGCGGCGCCGGCGTCGTCGACTCGATGGCCGTCGACGGCCTCACCGACGCCTACGACCAGGTGGCCATGGGCGAGTCCACCGAGCGGCACAACACCCGCCACGGCGTGACCCGCGAGGAGCAGGACGAGTTCTCGGCCCGCTCCCACGCCCTCGCCGCCGCCGCGATCAAGAACGGGACGTTCGACGACGAGATCGTCCCGGTGGCCATCCCGCAGCGCAAGGGCGACCCGGTGATCGTCTCCGCCGACGAGGGCGTCCGCGGGGACACCACCGTCGACGTCCTGGCAGGCCTGAAGCCGGCGTTCGCCAAGGACGGCACGATCACGGCCGGTTCGGCCTCGCAGATCTCCGACGGGGCCTGCGCGGTGGTCGTGATGTCCCGGGCCAGGGCCGAGGAGCTGGGGCTGACCTGGCTGGCCGAGATCGGCGCGCACGGCAACGTCGCCGGCCCGGACAACTCGTTGCACTCCCAGCCCGCCAACGCGATCAAGCACGCCCTGGGCAAGCAGGGGCTCTCGGTCGACGACCTGGACCTGCTGGAGATCAACGAGGCCTTCGCCCAGGTCGTCCTGCAGTCGGCCAGGGAACTCGGCGTGGGGCTCGACAAGGTCAACGTCAACGGCGGCGGCATCGCGATCGGCCACCCCATCGGCGCCTCCGGGGCGCGCATCGTGCTGGCCCTCGCCCACGAGCTCAAGCGCCGCGGCGGCGGTCTCGGCGCGGCCGGGCTCTGCGGCGGCGGCGGCCAGGGCGACGCCCTGATCCTGCGCGTCCCCTCGGTCTGACCGTGGAGGTCTCCGACCTGGTCGAGATGGCCAGGGCCGGCCGGCCCCGGGCGGTGGCCCGGCTGATCTCCATGGTCGAGAACGGCTCCCCGCGGCTCCGCGAGATCACCGCCCTGCTCTGCGCGGACCGGCCGCGGCGGGCCAGGATCATCGGCCTGACCGGTTCGCCCGGCGTCGGCAAGTCCACCTCGACCGGGATGCTCGTCCAGGCGTTCCGCAAGCGCGACCTGCGGGTCGGCGTGCTCGCCGTCGACCCGTCCTCGCCGTTCACCGGCGGGGCACTGCTGGGCGACCGGGTCCGGATGCAGGACCACGCCACCGACCCGGACGTGTTCATCAGGTCGATGGCCAGCCGCGGGCACCTGGGCGGGCTGTCGTGGGCCGCGCCGCAGGCGTTGCGCGTCCTGGAGGCGGCCGGGTGCGACGTCGTCCTGGTGGAGACCGTCGGGGTCGGCCAGGCCGAGGTGGACATCGCCTCGCTGGCCGACACCACCATCGTGCTGCTCGCCCCCGGGATGGGCGACGGCGTCCAGGCGGCCAAGGCGGGCATCCTGGAGATCGCCGACGTGTTCGTGGTCAACAAGGCCGACCGCGACGGGACCCAGGCCACCGTCCGCGAGCTGCGCAACATGCTCGCCCTGGTCGAACGGCCCTGGAGACCGCCGATCGTGCCGACCGTGGCCTACCGGGGGGAGGGGGCCGAGGAGGTGGCCGACGCCCTCGACGCCCACCTCGCGTACCTGGAGTCCTCGGGCGAGCTCGTCCGGCGGCGCCACGCCAGGGCCCGCGACGAGATCGAGGCGATCGCCCTGGCCGCGCTGCGCTCGCGCTTCGCGCACCTGCACGGGGACCGGCGCCTGGACGCCCTGGCCACCCGCGTCCTGGACGCGGGACTCGACCCCTACACGGCGGCGGACGAGCTCATGGAGGCCACCGGCTGACCCCGGACCCTCCGGCCGGGACCGCTCGCACGGCGGTCCCGGCCGGAGGGCGGTGGTGTCACGGCCCGCGCGGGCGCCCGTCCCACCCGGGCACCGGCCGCGGGTGCGGGGGGTATGGGGGGTACGGCGGGGGTCAGGGCTCGTCGGTGAACTTGACGACGACCTTCGTGAAACCGAGCCCCTTCAGCATGCCCTCAAGCATGATCTTGGTGTTCTGGTCGGCCCGCTTGCGCAGGTCGCTGGCCACCGCGGCCTCGGTGATCTTCTTCTCGGCCAGCATGTACAGCTCCCGCTGGTCGTTCGGGGAGGAGGACAGCAGGTCCTCGACCCGGTCGAAGAGACCGCGCTGCTGGGCGTGGACGTAGGAGCGCTTGTTGTCCAGGTTCGCCTTCTCCAGCTGGGCGCGGGGCAGCCTGACCGTGACCTCGGTGCGGTCGGGGGAGACCGTCAGCGCGCCCTGGGCGATGCCGCCGAAGTCGACGTAGGCGTCGACGCTGCCCGCGCCGACGAAGAGCGTGCGGCTGCCCTTGACCGCGTCGGGCAGGAAGGCCGCGTCCTTCTCCAGGTCGACCACCACCTGGAAGTTACCGGTGGCGGCCTCGAAGCGGCTGAGGTTGTGAATGGACTCCAGCAGCACGGGCTGGCTGCGGTCGACCGTGGCCTCGCCGAACGGGTTCAGCGACGACCAGGCCAGCCGGGCCCCCACCGCGAGGAGGACCGCGACGACGAGGAGCGTGACGAGGAGCGGCCAGCGACGCCTGCGCGGCGGCGCCGGTGGCGTGCCGGGCGGAGCTTCCTGGGAGGCTTTCACAGCGCTCTCCTTCCCCGGACGGTGGTCTTCTCACCCGGAGCCTATGCCGATCTTGTCAGCCCCGGGGTGACGGTACCGTGGCGCCCTCGGCGTAGGGGAGGCTCCACGGGGCCGCCGGGGTGCCGGCCGGTGACGGCGGCGGCCCGCCGGGTGCCCGGTGGGCCGGTCCGAGACTCGGCTCGGGCCCGATCGAGGCGCCCCCCGCGCCCTGGCCGGCCTGGCCGGCCTGGCCGTCCCCTCCGGTCTGCCCCGTCCTGGTGGCCTGGCCCGTCTGCCCCCCGAAGTGGGTGCTCTGCAGCCTGCAGCCGGTGAAGTCGGTGTAGTAGAGCCGGAGCCAGTCGCGTCGCTGGACGTCGGTGAGGCCGGAGAACCACGCCGCGGCGTACCGGTGCTCGGCCAGCGGCCCGCCCGGAAGCGGCTCCCCCCTCAGCCAGGCCGTCACGATGTCGCGGTACCCCGCGGCCGGGGTGGCGTCGCACCGCGAGGCCAGGCCGTCGACGAACTCGTCGGCCGCCTTCTCGGCGAACCCCGCGGCCAGGTCGTCCACGTGGATCGCGATCACACCGGCCGACAGGGGGGCCTCGTCGTCGCGGGAGTGCTGCTCGACCCGGGAGAACTCACCCGGGGTCCCCGCCAGCCGAGCCGCGATCTTGACGAACTCCGCGCTCAGCTCGGGCAGCCCGGCGCGCATCCCCGGGTGCACGCAGACCATGATCGGCCATTCCTGGCAGCTGTAGACCACCCGCTGCGCCGAGACCGGCTGCTGCTCGGTGAAGAGCCTGGCCATCCCGGTCCCCGCCGCCAGCACCGCGATCAGCGCGGCGGCCAGCACCAGCGCCTGGCGGGTCACCACGGCCGCCCAGCCGAGCAGCAGCGCCGCGCTGATCCCCACCAGCCAGAGCGTCTGGTCGGTGAACGCCGCCGCGTTCAGCCCCCGGAACGGGTCGTACGGCTCCCGGGTGGCGGGGGCGAGCCGGTCGCCCCAGGCCGGTCCCTGCGACAGCCAGGTGAACAGGCTGTAGCAGCCGAGCCCGGACAGCACCGGCGTGATCGTCCAGGGCATCAGCCAGCCGGTCACCCAGCCGATCACGACGTACAGCGCCAGCCCGGCCGCGCCCATCACCAGGCCGCTGGGCAGCAGCCGCCCGGCCTGCTCGGTCATCATGGTCCTGACCGCCAGGACCATCACGGTGGCGGTGAACGCGCCCCCGGCCACCACCAGGATCGCCAGCGGCGCCCGTACCGCCTGCCACGGGGTCATCGCCCGGCCGCCCGCCCCGCGCCGCCTGCGCACCGCCACCCAGGCGGCGAAGGCCGCCGCCACCGGGCCGGTCAGCCGGAGCGAGCCGATCACCGCGACGATGATGTTCTCCCACGCGCTGACACCGGGAACCAGGACGCTCCACGCCGCGGCCACCCCGAGCACGAGCAGGATGGCGACCGCCATCAGCCCGCTCTGCCGGAGTTCCTCGCGCGAAACGCCCCTGCGCTCACGCACCGGCGGGCGTGGTGGGAACCCACGCCGCGTCGGTGTGACCGGTATCGGTCCGGCGTTCGGACGCCGTCACGTTGTCGTTCATCAAGACACCCCCCGTGCCGTGAATGTGCCGTGAATGTGTGGGCGCCGGTCCCCTCGGCGCCGGTCCGGCTCGCGTCCCCCGCAGGCCGGACTGAGATCATCGCGGCCACTTGGCCACGGCCTCACCATTCGATGTGGGAACCATAACGGAGCGTGATGTTTGGCGCCCGGGTTCTTGGTGAAGCCATCAGCGCGGTGACTCTGCGCGTCCGGACGGACCGGCGTGAGGCCGCGCTACCGTAGCCCTGTGGGCACAGGTCAGCTGAATCTCCCGTTTGACCCCATCGAACGCGCCGCCTCGACGTGGCGCGTTCACTTCGGGCCCTCCTCGGCCATGGCCGCCGTCACATCGATCATGAGAGCGCACCAGATCCTGCTGTCGCAACTGGACACGCTGCTCAAACCACATGACTTGACCTTCGCGAGGTACGAGGCCCTGGTGCTGCTGACCTTCAGCAGGACGGGGGCGCTGCCGCTGTCGCGGATCGGCGAGCGCCTGATGGTGCACCCCACGAGCGTGACCAACACCGTCGGCCGCCTGGAACGCGCCGGGCTGGTACGCCGCCTGCCCAACCCGCGCGACGGCAGGGGAGTGCTGGCCGAGATCACCGACCGGGGCCGCGAGGTGGTCCGGCAGGCGACCGCCGACCTGATGGAGGCCGACTTCGCCATGTCCGCGTACGGGGAGGAGGAGCTCGGGCAGATGTTCGAGCTGTTCAGGACGTTGCGGGTGGCGGCGGGGGATTTCAGTGTTGATGGCGACGCTTCGCGTCGCGGTGAGTCCGCTTAGATCCGGCTCTGTGTTCATGGCGACGCTGCGCGTCGCGGTGAGTCCGCTCTGATCCGGCTCTGTGTTCATGGCGACGCTGCGCGTCGCGGTGAGTCCGCTCTGATCCGGCTCCTTCCCTCGTCACTCATCCGCTTCGCTCCTTCGCTCCTCGGTCCAGTCGCCGGCGCGGCCTCACGGCGCTTCTCGGTCCAGTCGCCGGCGCGGCCTCACGGGGCGGTCCCCGGGTGGGGTGAGAGGGCGTTTCCCTGAGGGCGGATCGAAGGGGCGGGCGGATCGCTGGCCAAGAATTAATAGGACGTCCTAGTATCTTGGGGAGGCCACAAGCCGGATTGAAGCCATATGCCGTACAAGGGGGTTGGCCATGGACGCCGAGCAGGTCGAGGCGGGACGGGCGCGCTGGCAGGCGCGGTTCGACGGGGCGCGTAAGCGCGATGCCGAGTTCCGGACCCTGTCGGGGCTCGACGTCGAACCGGTCTACGGGCCCGGCGGCGCCGACCCGCGGATGGAGCGCATCGGCTGGCCCGGGGAGTTCCCCTTCACCCGCGGCCTGCACCCCACCGGCTACCGGGGCAAGGCGTGGACCATCCGGCAGTTCGCCGGGTTCGGCAACGCGAAGCAGACCAACGAGCGCTACAAGATGATCCTCGGCGCGGGCGGCGGCGGGCTGAGCGTCGCCTTCGACATGCCGACCCTGATGGGCCGCGACTCCGACGACCCGCGCTCGCTCGGCGAGGTGGGCCACTGCGGCGTGGCGATCGACTCCGCCCTCGACATGGACCTGCTCTTCGACGGCATCCCGCTCGGCGACATCACCACCTCGATGACGATCAGCGGTCCGGCCGTCCCGATCTTCTGCATGTACGTCGTGGCCGCCGAGCGGCAGGGGGTGCCGGTCGGCAAGCTCAACGGGACCCTGCAGACCGACATCTTCAAGGAGTACATCGCGCAGAAGGAGTGGCTGTTCGCCCCCGAGCCGCACCTGCGGCTGATCGGCGACCTGATGGAGTTCTGCGCCTCCGACGTCCCGGCGTACAAGCCGCTCAGCGTCTCCGGCTACCACATCCGCGAGGCCGGCTCCACGGCCGCGCAGGAGCTGGCGTTCACCCTGGCCGACGGGTTCGGCTACGTCGAGCTGGGCCTGTCGCGCGGGCTGGACGTGGACGTCTTCGCCCCCGGCCTGTCGTTCTTCTTCGACGCGCACATCGACTTCTTCGAGGAGATCGCCAAGTTCCGCGCCGCCCGGCGGATCTGGGCGCGCTGGCTGCGCGACGTGTACGGCGCGAAGACCGACAAGGCCCAGTGGCTGCGCTTCCACACCCAGACGGCGGGCGTCTCGCTCACCGCGCAGCAGCCGTACAACAACGTGGTGCGCACCGCGGTCGAGGCGCTCGCGGCCGTGCTGGGCGGCACCAACTCGCTGCACACCAACGCGCTGGACGAGGTGCTGGCACTGCCTTCGGAGAAGGCCGCGGAGATCGCGCTGCGCACCCAGCAGGTGCTCATGGAGGAGACCGAGGTGGTCAACGTCGCCGACCCGCTCGGCGGATCCTGGTACGTGGAGGCGCTGACCGACCGGCTGGAGGCCGAGGCCGAGGCGATCTTCACCAAGATCCGGGACATGGGCCCGGACGGCACGATGACCTCCGGCATCCTGCGCGGCATCGAGGACGGCTGGTTCATGTCCGAGATCGCCGAGGCCGCCTTCGACTACCAGCGCAAGCTGGAGAAGGGCGAGAAGCGCATCGTCGGGGTCAACTGCCACACGGCCTCCATCGACGAGCCGCTGGAGATCCTCCGGGTCAGCCACGAGGTCGAGCGCGAGCAGAACCGCGTCCTGGCCGAGCGCCGCGCCGGGCGCGACCAGGCGGCGGTGGACGCCGCCCTGTCGGAGATGGTGCGCGTCGCACGGGGCGACGGCAACATGATCCCCGCGATGCTCGACGCCGCCAGGGCCGAGGCCACGCTGGGTGAGATCTGCGACGCGCTGCGCGCCGAGTGGGGCGTCTACACCGAGCCGGCCCGCTTCTAGCGGCGGCGGACCTTCCGGCGACGGACCGGGGCATCGACCGGGATACGGCAGGATTGGAGCATGAGCCCAGCGGACTTCACTCGACCCGGATCGCTCTACGGCGCCGTGGACCTCGGCGCACGCAAGCAGGCACTTGAGGCACAGGCGCGGCGGGAGACCGCCGCGCAGGAAACCGGCGGTGTTCCGGCGCCGGTCCTCGACGTCGACGACGCCAACTTCGCGGCCGAGGTCGTCGAACGCTCCATGAACGGCCTCGTGCTGCTGGAGCTCACCGTCACCCGTGCCGAGCAGGCCAAGCAGTACAGCCTGCTGCTGGAGAAACTGGCCGCGGAGAACGCCGGCCGGTTCACCCTCGCCAGGGTCGACGTCGAGCTCAGCCCGCAGATCGCCCAGGCCCTGCGGGTGCAGAACGTGCCCGCCCTGTACGCCATCTTCCAGGGGCAGCCGGTGGCGGTCGTGCCCGGCATCGCCACCGAGCCGCAGCTGCGCGACTGGCTGTCGCAGCTCATGGAGGCCCTCGCCCAGTACCTCCCGCCCCCCGGCGAGGAGCCCGAGCAGGGGCAGGAGCAGGCGCAGGAGCCCCCCGTCGACCCGGACGTGCTCGCGGCCGAGCGGGCCGTCGACGCCGGTGACCTCGACGGTGCCGTGGCCGCCTACGAGCGGCTGCTGGCCCGCTCCCCGAACGACCAGGACGCCAAGCTCGGCCTGGCCGGTCTCGGCCTGATCCGCCGGACGCAGGACGTCGACCCGGCCGACCTGCAGAGCCGCCTGGGCGACCCGGCCGACATCGAGGCCCAGCTCCTGGCCGCCGACTTCGACATGCTCGCGGGGGAGGTGGACAGGGCCTTCGACCGCCTCGTCGACGTGGTGCGCCGCACCTCGGGAGCCGACCGCGACAGGGCCAGGGTGCACCTGCTCGGCCTGTTCGACACCCTCCCGGGCGACGACCCGTCCATCGTGCGGGCCCGCAGGAACCTGGCCAGCGCGCTGTTCTGACCTCCCGCCGGGTTCGCGACGCCGAGCGGGGCGCACGGACCCGGCCGGTGGTGGCACGATGGGAGTCATCCCAACCAAAGTCAGTCGCAAAGGAGCGGATTGGCTGTGGCCACCGTGCCGAGTGTGTCGTACTCCATCACCGTACGCCTGGAGGTGCCCGCCGGCGGCAAGGCCGTCAGCCAGCTCACCCACGCCGTAGAGTCCGCCGGAGGCGTGGTCACCGCGCTCGACGTGACCACGGCCGGGCACGAGACGCTGCGCATCGACGTCACCTGTGCCGCGCGTGACACCGACCACGCGCAGGCGATCGTCGACAAGCTGGAGGGCGTCGAGGGCGTCGTCATCCACAAGGTCTCCGACCGCACCTTCCTGATGCATCTCGGCGGCAAGATCGAGATGAAGTCGAAGGTGCCGCTGCGCAACCGCGACGAGCTCTCCATGGCCTACACCCCCGGTGTGGCCCGGGTCTCCATGGCCATCGCCCGCAACCCCGAGGACGCCCGCCGCCTCACCATCAAGCGCAACACCGTCGCGGTCGTCACCGACGGCTCGGCCGTGCTCGGCCTGGGCAACATCGGCCCGGCCGCCGCGCTCCCCGTCATGGAGGGCAAGGCCGCGCTGTTCAAGCGGTTCGCCGACATCGACGCCTGGCCGATCTGCCTGGACACCCAGGACGTCGACGAGATCGTGCGGACCGTGCAGATCATCGCCCCGGGCTTCGGCGGCATCAACCTGGAGGACATCTCGGCGCCGCGCTGCTTCGAGGTGGAACGGCGGCTGCGCGACCTGCTGGACATCCCGGTCTTCCACGACGACCAGCACGGCACCGCGATCTGCGTGCTCGCCGCGCTCACCAACGCGCTGCGCGTGGTCGGCAAGGACCTCGGCGAGGTCCGCATCGCCCTGGCCGGCGCGGGCGCGGCCGGTACGGCGGTGCTGCGCCTGCTGCTCGCGGCCGGCGCGCGCAACGTGATCGTCTGCGACTACCTGGGCGCGGTGCACCGCGGGCGCGACGACCTGGACGAGTCGCTGCGGTGGATCGCCGACCACACCAACACCGAGGGCTACTCCGGCGACCTGCGCGGTGCGGTCAAGGGCGCCGACGTGTTCGTCGGCGTGTCCGCGCCGGGCATCCTCAACGGCGACGACATCGCCACGATGGCCAAGGACGCCGTGGTCTTCGCGCTCGCCAACCCCGAGCCGGAGGTCTCGCCCGACGCCGCCCGGGAGCACGCCGCCGTGGTCGCCACCGGCCGCTCGGACTACCCGAACCAGATCAACAACGTGCTGGCCTTCCCCGGCGTCTTCCGCGGCCTGCTCGACGCCCAGGCCACGATCGTCAGCCAGGAGATGCTGCTGGCCGCGGCCAAGGCGCTGGCCGCCGTGGTGACCGCCGAGGAGCTCGGCCCCAACTACATCGTCCCCAGCGTGTTCCACCCGGACGTCTCGGCCGCCGTCGCGGCGGCGGTACGCGAGTCGGCCGGCGGCCGGGCGCGTACCGGCATGACCGAGGCCTGACGGCGGGCCGCGGACCTCGTGCCCGGACCGCACGGCCGGACCTCGTGCCCGGACCTCGTGCCCGGATCCGCGTCCCGGGACGCGGATCCGGCGTCGTCGCGGGCGTCGTCACGGGCCCGTACGCTCCGCGGAGTGGCCCGGCGTGCGCGGCCGGTGACACGGACCGAGGTCCGGGCATCGGAAAGGCAGGGGGGAGCAGCGCTCAGGGGGGTTCACCCCTCATGATGGAGGTATGGCGGAGGCGATCTACGTCGGTGGACTCCTGGTGGCGACCCCGCAGCTGGAGGATCCCAACTTCCGGCGCAGCGTGGTCCTGGTGCTGGAGCACGACCTCGACGGCGGCACCCTGGGCGTGGTGCTCAACAGACCCAGCGACATCTCGGTGACGCAGGTGCTTCCCACCTGGGACACCATGGTCACCGGCCCGTCCGTGCTGTTCCAGGGAGGGCCCGTCCAGACCGACAGCGCCCTGGCGCTGGCGGCGGTGCCCAGCGGGCAGGAACCGCTGGGCTGGCGGCGACTGCACGCGGGCATCGCGGCGGTGTCCAGGCTGGGCACCGTCGATCTCGACGCGCCCCCGGAGATCCTCGCCGGGGAGATCGCCCAGATGCGCATCTTCGCGGGCTACGCCGGCTGGTCGGCCGGGCAGCTGGAGAGCGAGATCGGCGAGGGCGCCTGGTACGTCGTGGAGTCCGAGCCCGGTGACACCTTCCACCACGATCCCGAGTCGCTGTGGCGGGCGGTGCTGCGCCGCCAGCGAGGCGAGCTCGCCTACGTGGCCACCTGCCCGGACGACCCCTCGATGAACTAGCGGCCCACGCGATCCGCCGGGCCCTCCCGGTGGCCCGTTCCGTGCGGTCCGGCCGTCCCGCGGTCCCCCGTCCCGCGTGATCCCGCGATCCTCCCGGCGGCCCGTCCCGTGTGATCCGGCGGCCCTTCGGCGACCCTTCGACGGCCCTCCCCGGCCACCGGTGGCCAGGACGGGCGCTCGCGGGCATAAAATCGCCAGGGTGAGTACGAAGATTCTCCCTGAGAGCGACGTCCGCCCGGACCTGTCGCACGGCGACGGCGACCACGAGCGCTTCGCCCACTACGTCGAGAAGAACAAGATCATGGAGAGCGCGCTGAGCGGATCTCCGGTCCGCGCGCTCTGCGGGAAGGTCTGGGTGCCCAACCGCGACCCCCAGAAGTTCCCGGTCTGCCCGGAGTGCAAGGAGATCTACTCGGGCCTGCCGAAGGGCGAAGACGGCAACAAGGAATGAGTGTTGCTCGCGGGTGATCGCCGCGGATGAGGCTACGGTCGGGATGTCGCCGGGGGGCGGCGAAACGACCAGCGCCTGGATCTGTCGGGGGAGTCCATGTTTCGGCGTGCGATCGCCGTTCTTTCCGCATGCCTGTTCACGGTGGGCGTCGACGCGCCCCGCGCGCACGCCGCCCCGGAGCCGCCGCGAGGACCCGCCGTCCCCGCGCAGGCCACGGGCCCGGCCGCTCCGGCGTCGCCCGGTGGCCCGGCCGTGCCGCTCACGCTCCCGGTGACCGTGCCCACCTGGGTGCACGTCCTCACCGACGGCCGCCTGGGCGCCCCCGAGACCGCGGTACGCGACCAGATCGCCACGCTCAACGCCGCCTACTCCGGGAAGCTCGGCGGGGCCGACACCGGGATCCGGTTCAGGCTGGACGGCGTCACCCGTACCGTCAACGCGGCCTGGTTCCGCGATCCCGTCGTCCACGAGCGGGAAATCAAGCGGTTGCGCCGGGGCGGCCCGGAGACCCTCAACCTCTACCTGGCCCAGCTCGGCGAGCTGGTGCTCGGCTACTCCACCTACCCGCACGGGTACACCAAGGCGCCCACCCTGGACGGCGTGGTCGTCGACTGGCGCAGCCTGCCCGGCGGGGCGATGCGCAGCTTCGACCGCGGGTTCACCGGCGTCCACGAGATCGGCCACTGGCTCGGGCTGCTGCACACCTTCGAGAAGGGCTGTGAGGCGATGGGCGACGGGGTGGCCGACACCTCGCCCCAGGGACGCCCCACCGAGGGCTGCCCGCCGGTCAAGGACACCTGCGAGGGCGACGGGCCGGACCCGGTCCACAACTTCATGGACTACTCCGACGACCGCTGCATGTCCGGCTTCACCGCAGGTCAGGCCATGCGGATGCGGCAGATGTGGGCCGCGTACCGGGCAGCGGAGGCGAACACTACCCTTGACGGGTGACAGTACCGAAGACACCTGACGCTACACACGAGGTCCCCAGGGTCTTCGGCCCCGAGTACCGCACCGCCTCGCTGGGGATCATCCTCGTCGTCACGCTGATCGCCTTCGAGGGCATGTCCGTGGGCACCGTCATGCCCGCCGTCTCCAAGGACCTCGACGCCCTCGACCTGTACGGGGTGAGCTTCTCGGCCTTCCTCATCGCCGGGCTGCTCGCCAACGTCGTCGCCGGACTCTGGTCCGACCGGCGCGGGCACGCCTGGCCGTTCCTGCTCGGCGTGGGGCTCTTCACCGCGGGCATGGCCATGGCCGGGGCCGCCGTCTCCAAGGAACTGTTCATCGTGGCGCGGGCCGTGCAGGGCCTCGGCGGCGGCGCCGTCATCGTGGCGATCTACGTGATGATCGCGCGCGTGTACGTCCCCGCCACCAGGCCCCGGATCTTCGCCGCGCTCTCGGCCGCCTGGGTGCTGCCCGCCCTGGTCGGCCCCGGCCTCAGCGGCCTCATCGCCGGGACCGTCGGCTGGCGGTGGGTCTTCTACGGCATCGTCCCGCTGGTCGTGCCCGCCCTCGTGATGCTCCTGCCCGCGCTGCGCGGCGGACGGGACCCTGACGACGCCGCCGCTCCCGTGCCCGCGGGGCCGCGCTCCCGGCCGCTGGCGATGAGCCTGGCCGCCACCGCCACCGCGGTCGGCGCCGGAGTGCTGCTGTACGGCGCGGACCGCCTCCACCAGACCCCGCTGCCCGGCGCGGTCGCCGTCGTCCTCGGCCTGGTGGCCCTCGGCGCCGGGCTGCCGAGGCTGCTGCCCCCGGGCGCCCTGCGGTTCGGCCGCGGCCTGCCCACCACGCTCATGATGCGCGGGGTGCTCGCCTCGGCGTTCTTCGGCGTCAACGCCTTCATCCCGCTGGTCCTCACCGAGGTCCGCGGCTTCTCCGTCGGCCAGGCCGGCATCGCGCTGACCATCGGCGCCCTGGGCTGGACGAGCGGCTCCTACCTGCAGAGCCGCCGCTCCTACGACCGTCCCCTGCTGGTACGGATCGGCGCCGCCGCGATCACCACCGGCATCCTGCTCACCCTGCTCGCGCTGGTGCCCGGCGTCACCGGCTGGATCACCGTGCCCGCCTGGGTGATCGCCGGGTTCGGCATGGGCATCGGCACCACCAGCGTCAACATCACCGCGATGCGCCAGTCGCCCGACGCCGAGCAGGGCGCCAACTCGGCCGCGCTCCAGGTCGTCGACACCCTGGGCAGCGCGCTCACGATCGGCTTCGGCGGTGTCATCGTCAACCTGATCGGCCACGACGACATCGGCACCGGCTACGCCACGCTCACCGTGCTGATGGCCTCGATAGGACTGCTCGGGGTGATCGTGGCCGGCCGGATGCGGGACATCTCCTGACTCATTGGTCACTGGCGTAACAGCGCTCGCGCATGGCCGGACCGCGCCCTCGCGGGCGTGGTAGGACGGTATGACCTGACCGCTTGCAGGAGGCGCCGTGCACGAACGATCCCGGGGATCGGATCCGCCGGACGAGCGCTCGCACCTCACCTGGCCGCCCCGGATCCCCGAGCCGGGTGACGACCTTCCTCCCTCGGCCCGCTGGTACGGCACCCCCGTCGCCCCGCCCGAGCGCGAGCCCGGGCGCCTGCGCCGCGTGCTGGTCGTCCTGCTCTCCCTGGCGGCCGTCGGCGCCGTCCTCGCAGGCGTGGTCGCCCTGGTCCTGTGGGCGCTGCCCACCACGCCTCCGGGCCGGGTGACCGATCCGGTCGCGGGGGTCAGCTACCCGCTGCCCGACAGCTGGTCCGCGGGCATGACGCCACCGGTCACCGCGTTCACCTCGGTCGTGGGCGACGGCGCCAACACGACCGTCATGGTCATGCCGGTGGAGCCCGCCTCCGACGTGCGCGCCACCACCGTCGAGCTCAGCGAGCTGTACGCGCGGCTCCTGCTGCACGGCGACGAGGTGAAGGTCGTGGACGACACCGAGATCTCGGTGGGCCCGCGCACCGGGTACACCCGCTCCCTGCGCGCCGAGTACCGGGACGTGGTGAACCGGCCGTCCTACCTGCGCGTGGCGCTCCTGGTCGGCCGCGGCCGGCCGGTGGTCGTGGTCGGGATGGCCCAGCCGGACGACCCGGCCTTCAGGGCCGAGATCAACACGGTGATCGCGGGCCTGCGCTGAGAGGTGATCCCTCTCCTCGTCCTTCTCGTCGCGGGCCCGCCCCGCCGGGCCCCGCGGCGACCCCCGCCACGACGGCCCCCCCGCCCAGGTCACCGGGCCGTACGGCCCGCCGGACAGGGCTTCGCGGGCCCCTAGCACGCCGGAGGAGCCTTGGCGAGGATCTCGGCCGATCGGCACGTCCTGTCGGCGACGACGATTACGCTGGGGACACTGTGAGCACTTTCGCCGCATCCCACCTGCCGCCCTCGTATCCGGACCGTGCCGCCTGGGGCACCGCGCCGAAGCTTCGCGCGTGGCAGCAGGAGGCATTTGACCTGTACACCCGCCGTGAGCCGCGCGACTTCCTCGCGGTCGCCACCCCGGGAGCGGGTAAGACGACCTTCGCGCTCCGCATCGCCAGCGACCTCCTGTCGCGGGGGATCATCCGCGCTGTGACGATCGTCACACCGACGGAGCACCTCAAGCAGCAGTGGGCGGACGCCGCGAGCCGGGTCGGCATCGCGATCGACCCCGAGTTCAAGAACAGCCAGGGCGCCACCTCCCGCGACTACATCGGGGTCGCCATCACCTACGCCCAGGTGGCCATGCACCCCGCGCTGCACCGTGCCCGCACCGAGGCCCGCAAGACCCTGGTGATCTTCGACGAGATCCACCACGCGGGCGACGCGAAGTCCTGGGGCGACGGGGTGCGCGAGGCGTTCGAACCGGCCACCCGCCGTCTCGCCCTGACCGGCACCCCCTTCAGGTCCGACGTCAACCCCATCCCCTTCGTCACCTACGCCGAGGACGGCGACGGGGTCCGGCGCAGCGTCTCCGACTACTCCTACGGCTACGGGTCGGCGCTCGCCGACGGCGTCGTGCGGCCGGTCATCTTCCTCGCCTACGCGGGCGAGATGCGCTGGCGGACCCGGGCGGGCGACGAGATCGCCGCCACCCTGGGCACCCCCCTCACCAAGGACCAGCTCGGCCAGGCGTGGCGGGCCGCGCTCGACCCGAAGGGCGAGTGGATCCGCCAGGTCCTGCGGGCCGCCGACCGGAGGCTGACCGAGGTGCGCCGGGGCGTTCCCGACGCCGGGGCCCTGGTCATCGCCACCGACCACGAGACCGCCCGCGCCTACGCCCGCCACATCCGGACCATCACCGGCGAGGGCGCCACCGTCGTGCTGTCCGACGACCCCACGGCGTCCAAGAAGATCAAGGAGTTCTCCGCCTCCGAACAGCGCTGGCTGGTCGCGGTCCGGATGGTCTCCGAGGGCGTCGACATCCCGCGCCTGGCCGTCGGCGTCTACGCCACGAGCATCTCGACCCCGCTGTTCTTCGCCCAGGCCGTGGGCCGCTTCGTCCGCGCCCGCAAACGGGGCGAGACCGCATCCGTCTTCGTGCCCTCCGTGCCGACCCTGATGGGGCTGGCCGGGGAGATGGAGGCCGAACGCGACCACGTGCTCGACCGCAAGCCGCCCGAGGAGGGGCTGGACGACCTCCTGATGGAGGACGCCCAGCGCAAGAAGGACAATCCCGACGTCCTGGGCGACGAGCTGCCGTTCGAGACCCTGGAGGCGGTCGCCACCTTCGACCGGGTGCTGTTCGACGGCGGCGAGTTCGGCAGCGCCGCGGAGACCGGCTCCGCCGAGGAGGAGGACTTCCTCGGCCTGCCCGGCCTGCTGGAGCCCGACCAGGTCCGGACCCTGCTCAGCAAGCGCCAGTCCGACCAGCTGAAGGCCAGGCGCGGCAAGCCCGAGCCCAAGGAGCCGGAGGTCGCCCCGCACGAGGTGATCGCCGCCCTCCGCAAGGAGCTCAACGGTCTCGTCGGCGCCTGGAACCACCGCACCGGCCAGCCGCACGGCGTCATCCACGCCGAACTCCGCAGATCCTGCGGCGGCCCGGCCATCGCGCAGGCGTCCGCCGAGCAGATCCAGGAACGGATCGCCAAGATCCGCCACTGGGCCACCCAGCGCTCCCACTGACCGGCCACCGGGGCGGACGGCCCGGACGGCGGGGCTGGCGACTCGGGCCGGATCGGAGGGAAGGACGGCTCGGGCCGCGGGCGCGGGCCGTCCGGTCACCTGACGGCGCGGTTCCGGTGGCGCAGGACCACGGTCGCGCACCCGTCCGTCCCGTCCGTCCAGAAGGGCGTCACGCCCCGCGACGCGTCCCGCTGACGAGCGGGCCGTACCCGCTGCGGCGTGGGCGCCGAGCCGGCACAGGAGTCGGCCCGCACGTCCCGCCGGGCCGCCTGCTGTGCCTCGGGCTCGGCGGACGAGGCCTGGCCCTGGACGGCGGCCGAGGAGGCGGCCACGACCGGGGTCCGCGAGGGGAGGCGGGCGGCGTCGGTGGCCCAGATCGTGGCCCCCTCCAGCGCGACCAGCGCCAGCACGCTCGTCATCCGCACCAGCCTCCCGCCGCGGAAGAGGTTCCACAGGCACAGCGGGGTCAGGACGAGCCAGGAGACGCCGAGTACGAACATGTGAGGTCACCACCGGTAGTGAGAGATATTCACTCCCTGTAATACTCCTGTCCTGCCTGGTGTCCGCCGGGTTTACCCATCCATGCCGATCGGGTAATCGTTCGGATGCTCAGAGTGAACGCCCTTGGTAGTCTGTCGCCGCAACAACACCGGGCCCTCTCACCGGTTCCCCCTGATCCTTCTTTCGAAGAGGACGCGTGTCGGCCGAGATGATTCGTACCGAGATCATGGAGTACGTGGCTCCGATGTTCGAGCAGATCATGGCGAAGATGGACACCCTCGCCACCAAGCAGGATGTCGACGAGCTACGACGAGACGTGGCGAAGTGCGCCACGAAGGAAGAACTGGCCGAGGTCAGGCAGGAAGTGGCCAGGTGCGCCACGAAGGAGGAGCTGGCCGAGGTCAAGCAGGACGTGGCCGAGCTCAAGGTGGACATGGCCGAGGTCAAGCAGGACGTCGCCGAGCTCAAGGTGGACGTGGCCGTCCTGAAGGTGGACATGGCCGAGGTCAAGGAGGACGTCGCCGAGCTCAAGGTGGACGTGGCCGTCCTGAAGGTGGACATGGCCGAGGTCAAGGAGGACGTCGCCGGTCTCAAGGTGGACGTCGGTGAGCTCAAGCAGGATGTGGCCGTCCTGAAGGTGGACATGGCCGAGGTCAAGCAGGATGTGGCTGAGCTCAAGGTGGACATGGCCGAGGTCAAGCAGGATGTGGCCGTCCTGAAGGTGGACATGGCCGAGGTCAAGGAGGACGTGGCCGGTCTCAAGGTGGACGTCGGTGAGCTCAAGCAGGATGTGGCCGAGCTCAAGGTGGACATGGTCGAGGTCAAGCAGGACGTCGCCGGGCTCAAGCAGGACTTCGGGGTCATGGACGGGAAGCTCGACCGGATCATCCTCTTCCTGGGCATGCCCGCCGCCTGAGAGGTCTCAGGCCGGGCGGACCACCGGGGTGCCGGTGAGACGGGCTCCGGCGGAGCCGAGCTCGGCGAGGGCGGCCTCGGTGGTCGGGGCGGCAACCCCGGCGGTGAGGTCCAGCAGCACCTGGACGGAGAGGCCGTGTGCGACCGCGTCCAGGGCGGTGGCCCGGACGCAGTGGTCGGTGGCGATGCCGACGACGTCCACCGTGTCCACGCCGCGCTCGTCCAGCCAGTCGGCCAGGCTCGTGCCGTCGGGGGCGGCTCCCTCGAAGCCGCTGTAGGCGGCGGCGTGCGCCCCCTTGCTGAACACCTCCTCGACGCGTCCGACCTCCAGGGCGGGGTGGAAGTCCGAGCCGCGTGTCCCGACGACGCAGTGGACGGGCCAGGAGGTGACGTAGTCGGGCTCGGCGGCGAAGTGCGAGCCGGGGTCCACGTGATAGTCGCGGGTGGCCACGACGTGGTCGTAGCCGTGGGAGGCGGCGTGCCGGGAGATGGCGGCCGCCACCTCGGCGCCGCCGCCCACCGGCAGGCTGCCGCCCTCGCAGAAGTCGTTCTGGACGTCGACGATGATCAGTGCGGTTGGCATGGGGCTAGTCAAACACGGTCGGGATCGCGGCGTACCCCCGGGACAGCTGGTGGGCGTTGGGGGGCAGCTCGGCGAGGGACTCGCGGTGCCGCGCGCGGGCCGTCACCAGCCCCTCGCGGCCGACGACCTCGCCGTCCCTGACCAGCGGGACCTGGAGCGGGCGGGCGCCGTCCGGGTGCTCGCCGGAGACGGTGACCACCTCGGCGGCGGCGGTGCCGTCCGGTTCCAGCTCGCGGAAGGCGGTCTTGCGCCCGCCCTGGCTGGGCTTGCCCACCGACTTCTTGGCCACCGGCCGCATGACCCCCTCGGCGTCCTCGCGGGCCACCAGCTTGTACACCATGGCGGCGGTGGGGGAGCCGGAGCCGGTGACCAGCGAGGTGCCGACGCCGTAGCCGTCCACCGGCGCCGCGGACAGCGCCGCGATGGCGTACTCGTCGAGGTCGCTGGTGACGATGATCCTGGTCTTGTGGGCGCCGAGCCCGTCGAGCTGCTCGCGGACCTCGTGGGCCATCTGGGCGAGGTCGCCGGAGTCCAGGCGGATCGCGCCCAGCGTCGGTCCCGCCAGCTCCACCGCGGTCCGTACGGCCTCGGTCACGTCGTAGGTGTCCACCAGCAGCGTGGTGGCGGCGCCGAGGGAGTCGAGCTGGGCCCGGAAGGCCTGCTCCTCGGAGTCGTGCAGCAGGGTGAAGGCGTGGGCCGCGGTCCCGGCGGTCGGGACCCCGTACGTCCGGCCCGCCATGAGGTTGGAGGTGGCGGAGAACCCGCACAGGTACGCGGCCCGCGCGGCGGCCACGGCGGAGGACTCGTGGGTGCGCCGCGAGCCCATCTCGATGAGCGGCCTGGTCCCGGCGGCGTGGACCATCCGCGCGGCCGCGGAGGCGATCGCGCAGTCGTGGTTGAAGATGGACAGGATCACGGTCTCCAGCAGGACCGCCTCGGCGAACGTCCCCTCCACCGTCATGATCGGGGAGCCGGGAAAGTAGCACTCGCCCTCGGCGTAGCCGTCCACCCGCCCGGAGAAGCGGTACCCGGCGAGGAACTCCAGGGTGGGCTCGTCGACCACCTGGCTCGCGCGCAGGAACTCCAGCGTCTCCTCGTCGAAGCGGAAGGCCTCCAGGGCGTCCAGGAACCGGCCGGTCCCGGCGACGACGCCGTAGCGCCGCCCGTCCGGGAGATGGCGGGCGAACACCTCGAAGACCGCCCGCCTGCTCCAGGCGCCGCTTTTCAGGGCGGCCTCCAGCATCGTCAGCTCATAGTGATCGGTAAGCAACGCGGTGCTCATGCTCTTTGTCACGAGTCGAAGACTAAGCCCGGGGTAGGGCAGACTGGTGAATGTGGGTAGCACCGCTCCAACGGAGGTCGAGCGTCCGTCAATCGACGTACGACCCGATCTGCCATGGTTGACGATCGTCTGGAACGACCCGGTCAACCTGATGTCCTATGTGACGTACGTCTTCCAGTCCGTCTTCGGATACTCCAAGGAGAAGGCGGAGAAGCTGATGCTCGACGTGCACCACAAGGGCAGGGCCGTGGTCTCCAGCGGCACCCGCGAGGAGATGGAGCGCGACGCGCAGATCATGCACTCCTACGGGCTCTGGGCGACCGTCCAGCGGGATTCGTGAGCGGACGGCGGGGCCGGTGCCGTCCGTGCCCCCTGTGGCGGACGGGGTCCGAAGGGCGCACGGGATCCGGAGGGCGGACGGGGTCCCAGGGGCGGACGGGTCCTTGGCGCGGTCCGCGAGGAACGGTGGGCGGAAGATGAGTTCGGGATTCAGGCAGGGCCCGGAAGGCGGCGTGATCACGGTCTTCGACGCCGCCGAGGTGTCGATCCTGCGCTCGCTGGTCACGCAGATCCTGGGGCTCATCGAGCCGGGCGAGACCGGCGACGACCCCCTGGAGAAGGCCCTGGGCATCGGCTCCTCCGAGCAGTCCAACGACCCGGTGCTGGCCCGGCTGTTCCCCTCGGCGTACGAGGACGGGGAGGACGCCGCGGAGTTCCGCCGCTACACCGAGGCGACGCTGCGCGAGGGCAAGCGGGCCGACGCCAGGACCATGCTGGACAGCGCCGAGGCCGGCCGGGTCGAGCTGACCAGGGAGCAGGCGCAGGCGTGGATGCGGGCCCTGAACGACGTGCGTCTCGCGCTCGGCACCCGGCTGGAGGTGACCGAGGAGGTGCACGACGAGATCGCCGACATGTCGGAGAACGATCCTCGCTATCCGGCGTACGTCATCTACGACTGGCTGACCTACCTCCAGGACACCCTGGTCCGGGCCCTTTGGTAACTTCCCCCTATGCTCACGATCTCTCGGGAACTGGTCGACCGGATCATCGCGCACGCTCGGGCGGATCACCCCGACGAGGCCTGCGGGGTGATCGCCGGGCCGATCGGCTCCGACTCTCCCGAACGGTTCGTCGCGATGGAGAACGCCGAGCGGTCGCCGACGTTCTACCGGTTCGACTCGATGGAGCAGCTGCGCGTCTGGCGGGAGATGGACGACCGCGACGAGGAGCCGGTGGTGATCTACCACTCGCACACGTCCACCGAGGCCTACCCCTCGCGCACCGACATCTCCTACGCCTCCGAGCCGAACGCGCACTACGTGCTGGTCTCCACCCGTGAGGAGCTGGGCGAGGAGGCCGAGTTCCGCTCGTACCGGATCGTCGACGGGGTGGTGAGCGAGGAGGAGGTGACGATCACCCCCGCGGGGTCCTCACCCGGTACGGACGCGAGGTGAATCGTCCCTTTGGGTAAACTGGTCCTCATGTCGATCGCCGCCCCGAGCCAGGAGGACGTGGTGCTCTCGCGTCCCGGCTCCCGGGCACGGCACGCGGGCGTCGCACCCGTGCAGAACTTCCTGTTCGCGCACACGCCCTCCGTCGTCGTCTACGAGTGTCGCCGGCCGGTTCCGCTGGAATCCCCCGGTGCCCACCGGTGTTCTGATCCGATGGGCTGCACTCCCATGACGACACAAGGAGATTGACCCGCGATGGCCATCGAGGTTCGCATTCCGACCATCCTGCGCACCTACACCGACGGCGCCAAGGCCGTGGACGCCAAGGGCGCCACGCTCGAGGAGCTGATCGGTGACCTGGAGTCCCGCCACCCCGGCCTCAAGGAGCGCCTGATCGACAAGGGCGCGCTCCGCCGCTTCGTGAACGTCTACCTGAACGACGAGGACGTCCGGTTCCTGGGCGGGCTGGAGACCCCGGTCGCCGACGGCGACACGGTCACCGTGCTGCCCGCCGTGGCCGGCGGTTCCCGCTAGCGGAGCGCGACGCCGCCCGTCCCGCGCACCTCGCGGGCCGGTCGGCGCGTGCCGTAGGCCCCGGCCTGCACCACCAGGCATGTCACCCCGAGGCGGAAGCCGTACATCATGCGCTTTGACTCACTGATCGACTCGGTCGGCCGGACCCCTCTGGTCGGCCTGCCCCGGCTGTCCCCCTCGCAGGACGTGCGGGTCTGGGCCAAGCTCGAAGACCGCAACCCGACGGGTTCGATCAAGGACCGTCCGGCGCTGTGGATGATCGAGCAGGCCGAGAAGGACGGGCTGCTCCGGCCGGGCTGCACCATCCTCGAACCCACCAGCGGCAACACCGGCATCTCGCTGGCGATGTCGGCGCGGCTCAAGGGCTACCGGCTGATCTGCGTGATGCCGGAGAACACCTCCGAGGAGCGCCGCCAGCTGCTGCGGATGTGGGGGGCCAAGATCATCTCCTCGCCCGCGGCGGGCGGTTCCAACGAGGCGGTCAGGGTCGCCAAGGGCCTGGCCGCGGAGAACCCCGACTGGGTGATGCTCTACCAGTACGGCAACCCGGCCAACTGGCGTTCGCACTACGAGTCGACCGGGCCGGAGATCCTGGCGGACCTGCCGTCGGTCACCCACTTCGTGGCCGGCCTGGGCACCACCGGCACCCTGATGGGCGTCGGCCGGTTCCTGCGCGAGCACGTCCCCGACGTGAAGATCGTCGCCGCCGAGCCGCGGTACGGCGAGCTGGTGTACGGGCTGCGCAACGTGGACGAGGGCTTCATCCCCGAGCTGTACGACGCCGACGTGCTGACCACGCGGTTCTCCGTCTCCTCCGCCGACGCGCTGCGCCGCACCCGCGAGCTGCTGGACGGTGAGGGGATCTTCGCGGGCGTCTCCACCGGGGCCGCCCTGCACGCGGCGCTCGGCGTGGCGGCCAAGGTCGTCAAGGCGGGGGAGCGGGCCGACGTCGTGTTCGTGGTCGCGGACGGCGGCTGGAAGTACCTGTCCACCGGTGCCTACGAGGGGACGCTGGACGAGGCCGAGGAGCGGCTGGAGGGTCAGCTCTGGGCCTGATCCCGAGCCGGGTCGTCCCCTCCGGGGAGGCCCCGGGAGGACGGGTCCGAGGCCCGGAAGAACCGGAAAGGCCGGCCCCCGATCGGGGGCCGGCCTTTTTTCGTCCGCCGGTACCGGTGAGGGCTAGTTGAACAGCAGCCTCAGCGAGAAGCTGGCCTCGCTGCCGGACTGGGTGCCGCTCATGCCCACGGCGCGGAGCACCTGGAGGTTGGCCCGCTCCTCGCCCTGCAGGGTGCCGAGGTAGAGCTTCTCCACCTTGTCCAGGTCGACATAGGCGGCGAAGGTGGCCTTGTCGGCGTCGGGGACGGCGAGCTGGAAGGTCTCGCTGTCGCCCAGGCCGCCGTCCTTGCCGAGCTCGGCGGCGTAGTCCTGGGAGCCGGCCAGGACGAAGGTCCCGTCACCGGCGACCTTGGCGAGCTGCGGCGTGGCGGCCCCGGAGTCGACGAGGAACTTTTCGATCTTGCCGACGACCTCCTGGGCCTTGGCCGGGTCGGTGACGATCTTCGCGCCGAACCGGGGCTGGTTGCTCTCGATGCCGTTGGCGTCCACGGCCAGGGTGATGTTCTTGCCGAGCAGCGTCACCAGGTCGGCGGGGAGCTGCAGCCCGTACTTCTGCTGGGCCTGGTCGGCGAACTGCTGGAAGCCGGCGTTCCCGCCCGCGGCCTGGTCGGCCGACTTCATGATCTGCGCCCACTGCTTGCCGATCACCTCGCCGAGACCGGAGAAGGAGACCGCGCCCGCGGTGGAGGCCGGGAGCGTGCTGATCCGCGACGCCTCCGGGGTGCCCATGTCCAGGCTCTGGGCGCCGCGGCTGATGCCCGCGAGCTCGACGTACTCGCCGTCGAAGCGCAGGGCGCCCGCGACCCGGACGTTCTTGATCTGGTTCAGGGTGGCCGGGTCCTGGGTGGCCAGCTCGGGGGCCAGCGCCGCGATCTTGCCCGCGTCCATCCAGAAGGAGAGCACGCCGGTCTCGCCGAGGGCGCCCAGGTCGTCGGTGAAGGAGGCGTTCTCGCTCAGCGGCGCGGCCGCCGCGGCCTGGTCGGCCTCGGGCTGGGTGGCGGTGAGCAGCGCGTAGTCGTCGCGGAACGCGATGCCGTACTTCTCCTTGCCCATCAGCTTGGCGATGCCGGCCTTGGCCTGGTCCTGGTCCTTGACCTGGACCGCCACCACGACGCCGGGAACCGCCGCGCCCTTGCCCGAGGGCAGGGCGGCGAGGCCGATGCGGTCGCCGAGCCAGGGCTCGACGTCGGTGGCGTAGTCGATCGCGCCGAAGTCGTCGGCGTTGCCCTTCTTCAGCATGTCGAAGACGGCCTGGCGCGGGTCCTCGCCGGTGAAGGAGTCCTTGGTGACGGTGAACTTCCGGGCGATGCTGAACAGCGCCACCTTCTGGTTCGCCGCGGGGTCGAGGTCGAGCCGCACGTAGCCGATGGCGTTGGAGGGCAGGACGTCGTGCGGCTGCGTGCCGCCACCGCTGAGCATGCTGGCCGCGAAGACGCCGCCGCCGCCCACGAGGGCCACGACCACCGCGGCGATCACCGCGAACAGCCAGCCCCTGCGCTTCTTGGCGGCGGGAGGTCCGGCGGGCGGACCGGCGCTCAGGAAGTCGGGGCCCTGCTGCTGCCAGCCCCCGGCCTGTTGGCCGTAGTTGTTCTGCTGCCCGTACGGCTGGCCCGCCTGCTGCCCGTGCGTCTGCTGCCCGTAGGTCTGCTCGCCGTACGGCTGACCGGCCTGCTGACCGTAACCCTGCTGCTGGTGACCGGCCTGGCCGTAGGGCTGACCGGCCTGCTGGCCGTAGTTGTTCTGCTGCCCGTACGGCTGGCCCGCCTGCTGCCCGTACCCCTGCTGCCCGTAGGGCTGACCGGACTGGCCGGGGGTGTGCTGCCCGTAGGGCCCGCCCTGCTGCGGGTAGGGCTGCCCCTGCCGGCCGCCGGGCTGGGAGTATCCGGCCTGGCCCTGCGGGTGGGCCTGCGTGTGCGGCTGGTCGTTGTGCTGCGCACCCTCATTCCAGCGGTAGGCGATCGTCCTGTCGGGCTGCTGCCCCGGCGTGGGCGTCTGGTCGGGGGGATTGTTGGCAGGCATGCTCACTCACAATGTGGATTTCGCGGATATGGATGAAGTTAGTGCACTTTGCTAGCAGTCCGCTTGCATTGAACTAACTACACGTTTGGTCCGTCTAAATCGCCTCGCGGCCCGTCCCCGGGGCCCCGACCTGCCCGGCCGTCCCGCGCCGACGATCGGGAAGACGCTCCGTGCCGCCGTCCCCGCCGGTTCCGGTCGGGTCACGCTCTCGCCGATCCCGGTGGCCCGCCCGCGGGGCCGGGCCGGGGGGCCGGGGAGGCGGAGGGCGTACGGAATCGGTAAAGTGTCCCCTCTAGAACAAGGTTCGGGAGCGTGGATGACAAAGTTCGACGAGGCGACGGCGGCCATCCGGGTGGACGAGACCATGTACGACGTCTGTCTCGACCCCGGGTACTCGATCGGCGGGCCGATCAACGGCGGCTACCTGATGGCCGTGCTGCTGCGCGCGGTGGTGGACGCCTCCCCGCACGAGCACCCGGTGACCACCTCGGTCCAGTTCCTGCGCGCGGCCCGGCCCGGCCCCGCCCGGGTGCGGGTGGAGCAGATCAAGACCGGCCGTACCGCCACCATGGCGCGGGCGACCCTGCTGCAGGACGACGCGTCCTACATCGAGGCCCTCGTCACCACCGCGACCCTCACGGGCGCAGAACCGAGGTGGACGGACGGCCCGTCGGTGGCGATGCCGCCCGTCGAGGAGTGCGTCCGGCTGCCCGACCCCAGGCCCGAGTCCGGCATGACGCTCAACGCGCAGATGGAGATGGCCTTCGACCCGCCCACCGTCGGCTGGCTCACCGGCGAGCCCACCGGCCGGCCCGAGGCCCGTGCCCACTTCCGGATGGCCGAGCCGCAGGACCCGGACCCGTACGTGCTGGCGCTGGCCGTGGACGCCCTGCCGCCGGTGGTCTTCTCCGCGGGCGAGCGCGGCTGGGCCCCCACCGTGGACCTCACCTGGCACCTGCGCGCCCTGCCCGCCCCCGGCTGGCTGACCCTGATCGGGTCGGGCCGCCTGATCGGCGACGGCTGGTTCGACGAGGACGTGGAGGTCTGGGACTCGGCCGGTCGCCTGGTCGCCCAGTCCCGCCAGCTGGCCCGCGTCGGCCGCGGCTGACGGACCCCGTCCACCCGCGCGGGCCCTGACCTCGCCCGCGCGGCCTGGTCCCACCCGCGCAGAGCCCGGCCCGCGCGGAGCCCGGCCCGCGCGGAGCCGGCCTGCGCGCCCTGGGCCCGCCCCGCCCGCGCGGACCCGGAGGGACGCGCGGGGCAGGGGTTTCCCGCGGGGCGGCCGACGAAAGATGTCATGGAAAGTACACGTCTGCGTCGGTAATCAGCGTTGTGAGGATTCTTACCGTGATCGATCGTCCCAGGTCGCCTAGCCTTGGGAACTGTGTCGCAAGCGAGTATCGGAATCTTTGACAGCGGTGTCGGCGGGCTCACCGTGGCCAGGGCGATCATCGACCAGCTGCCCAGCGAGTCGATCTTCTATGTGGCCGACACGGCACGGCAGCCGTACGGTCCCAAGAGCATCGCGCAGGTACGCGCCTACGCGCTGGAGGTGATGGACCACCTCGTCGAGCACGACGTCAAGATGCTGGTGATCGCGTGCAACAGCGCCAGCGCCGCGGTGCTCCGCGACGCCCGGGAGCGCTACGACGTGCCGGTGGTCGAGGTGATCCAGCCGGCGACCCGCCGTGCCGTACGGGCGACCCGCAACGGCAGGGTCGGGGTGATCGGGACCAGGGCCACCATCGAGTCGATGGCGTACCAGGACGCCTTCGCCGCGGCCCCCGACGTCCGGCTCACCGGGGTGGCGGCGCCGCGCCTGGTGGAGTTCGTCGAGCGCGGGGAGACGATGAGCGACGAGCTCATCGACGTCGTCCGCGGCTACCTGGAGCCGGTGCTCGCCGACCGGTGCGACACGCTGATCCTGGGATGCACGCACTATCCACTGCTGACCGGACCGATCTCCTACGTGGTGGGGGACGGGGTCACGCTGGTGTCCAGCGCCGACGAGACGGCCAAGGACGTGTACCGCATCCTGCACGACCGGGGCCTGGCCGCCGTAGGGGGCGAGCCGGGTCACCGTTTCCGCGCCACCGGTGACGCGGGCCTCTTCGCCGACCTCGGCCGACGGTTCCTCGGGCCGGAGATCCAGGCGGTCGAAGTGGCGACAGTAGGGGATGTTCCGAGTAACGGGCATCGCGCGTGAGGGTGTCCCGGCGCTCCGTAGGGGGAGCGCCGGGCCTGGCGGACGAAGGAGGGCGGGCGGGCACCGGCCACCGGCGCCCGCGCCGTGACGCGCGGCCGTAATCACCGTAGGAGGCCGCCATGAAATTAACGATCGTCGGGTGCTCGGGGAGCTTTCCCGGCCCGGACAGCCCTTCCTCGTGCTACCTGCTGGAGGCCGAGGGGTTCCGCATGCTGCTCGACTTCGGGAACGGCGCTCTGGGCGCCCTCCAGAAGTACATAGGGCTGTACGACGTGGACGCGATCTGCCTGTCGCACCTGCACGCCGACCACTGCCTGGACATGTGCCCGTACCACGTGGTGCGCACCTACTCGCCGCACGGCCCGCTGCCCCGGATCCCGGTGTACGCGCCGTCCGACGCGCGCAGGCGGCTGAACTCGGCCTACGCGATGCCGGACGAGCCCGCGCTCGACACCGCCTTCGACTTCGTGGGCCTGACGCCCGGCGTGTTCGAGGCCGGCCCGTTCGAGGTGACGGCCGCGCCGATGAACCACCCGGTGGAGACCTACGGGTTCAGGGTCTCGTACGGGGGACGGTCGGTGGTCTACTCCGGTGACACCGGCGAGAGCGCCGAGCTGGTCAAGCTCGCCTCCGGCGCCGACGTGCTGCTGTGCGAGGCCTCCCACCTCGACCGGCCCGGCCTGCCCACCGGCCTGCACCTGAGCGGCCGCCAGGCCGCCGAGCACGCCGCCAGGGCGGACGTGGAGACCCTGGTCCTGACCCACCTGGTGCCCTGGAACGACCGCGACGACGTCCTCGCGGACGCCTCGCGCGGGGGGTACGGCGGGCGCATGGAACTGGCGCGGAGCGGGGCCCGGTATGACCTAGGGTGAACGGCATGGCCCGTGCAGATGGACGTTCTCCCGATCAGCTCCGCCCCGTCACGATCACCCGCGGCTGGCTCGCCCACGCCGAGGGTTCGGTGCTCGTCGAGTTCGGCGGCACCAAGGTGCTCTGCGCCGCCTCCGTGCAGGACAGCGTGCCGCGCTGGCGCCGGGGCAGCGGCCAGGGCTGGGTGACCGCCGAGTACGCCATGCTGCCGCGCGCCACCAACACCCGCAACGACCGCGAGTCGGTCCGCGGCAAGATCGGCGGACGGACGCACGAGATCTCCCGCCTGATCGGCCGCTCCCTGAGGGCCTGCGTCGACTACAAGACGCTCGGCGAGAACTCGATCGTCATCGACTGCGACGTGCTCCAGGCCGACGGCGGCACCCGCACCGCCGCCATCACCGGCGCGTACGTGGCGCTGGCCGACGCGGTCGCGTGGATGCGCAAGAAGAAGATGTGCGGCGGCGACCCGCTGATCGACTCGGTCGCGGCCGTCTCGGTGGGCGTCGTCGGCTCGACCGCGCTGCTCGACCTCTGCTACACCGAGGACGTCGCCGCCGAGACCGACATGAACGTGGTGATGACCGGCTCCGGCGAGTTCGTCGAGGTCCAGGGCACCGCCGAGGGCAAGCCCTTCGACCGGGCCGCCCTGGACGCGCTGCTCGACCTCGGCGTCGCCGGGTGCGCGGAACTCACCCGCCTGCAGCGGGAGGCGCTGGCGTGAGCGGCCGCAAGGTGGTGCTCGCCACCCGCAACGCCGGGAAGATCACCGAACTCCGCCGGATCCTGGCCGACGCCTCGGTCCCGGTCGAGATCGTCGGCCTGGAGGAGTTCCCCGAGATCGGCGACGTCGCCGAGACCGGCCTGACCTTCGCGGAGAACGCCCTGCTCAAGGCGCACGCCGTGGCCCGGCAGTCCGGGCTGCCCGCGATCGCCGACGACTCCGGCCTCTGCGTGGACGCGCTGAACGGCATGCCCGGCATCTTCTCCGCCCGCTGGTCGGGCAGGCACGGCGACGACCCGGCCAACCTCGCCCTGCTGCTCGCGCAGGTCTCCGACGTGCCCGAGGGCCACCGGGGCGCGCACTTCGCGTGCGCCGCGGCCCTGGCGCTGCCCTCGGGGCACGAACGGGTCACCGAGGGCGCGTTGCACGGCGTGATCATCGACGCCCCGCGCGGCACGAACGGCTTCGGCTACGACCCGATCTTCGTCCCTGAGGGCGAGAGCCGGACCACCGCCGAGCTGTCCGCGGCCGAGAAGGACGCCATCAGCCACCGGGGCCGCGCCTTCCGCGCGCTCGCCCCGATCCTGGCCGAGGAGATCGCCTGACCTTCGAGGCTCCGGCCTGTCCCGTACGGGCCGGGCGGAGAGGTCGCCCGCCTCGTACGGCCCCGGCCGGAGGGGGCGCGCCCGTGATCCCGGCGGGATCGTCCCCGTGATCCCGGCAGGGAAGGGCGCCCGGCCCGAAAGATCGTCCGACCCGCGTGTCCCGGCCGGGAAGATCGTCCGGCCCGTACGTAATCGGGGCGTAAGATCCGGCGGCCCGCCGAGGGCGTAGCGTCGGGGGTATGCAGAGCAACAGGCGTATGCCCTCGTGGGCCGCGGCGCTGATCGGCCTGGTCTCCGGGATGGTCGCGGTGGGCTTCTCCCTGCTCGTCGCGGGCCTGGTGAACCCCTCCGCCTTCCCGGTCGTCGCGGTCGGCGACTCCGCCGTCGACCTCACCCCGGCGCCGCTCAAGGAATGGGCGATCCGCACGTTCGGCGAGAACGACAAGGTCGTCCTGATCGGCGGGATCCTGGTGGTGATGGCGTTCCTCGCCGCCCTGCTGGGACTCGCCGCCGCCCGCGACGTCCGGTACGGCCTGGCGGGCCTGGCCGCGTTCGGCCTGCTCGGGGTCGTCGCCGTGCTGACCCGTCCCGGCGCGGGCGTGACCGACCTGCTGCCGACGGTGCTCGGTGTCGGCGCCGGCATGCTCGCCCTGCACCGGCTCGTCCGCCGCGCCCTGGTGCCCGCCGACGATCTCCACCACACCCTGCGGGAGAGCCCGCCCGCACTCCGCCCGGAGCCCTCCCCGGCCCTGCGGACCGTCCCGGCGGGGACCACGCCGGTCTCCGCCACGGGGACCGTGCCCCGGACCGGTGACCGGCCCGGCGTCCCCACCTCGCAGGACACGGGCGCCTTTGCGCCTCCGGTCGCGGGCGCGTCCGTCCCGCAGGCCGCGGGCCCGTCCGTCCCGCCGGTCATGCGGGCCGGGAACGACCTGCGCGCGTTCGACCGCCGCGGGCTGCTGACCGGCGTCCTCGGCGGTGTCGCCGTCGCCGGGGCGGCAGGGGCCGCCGGACGCCTGTTCTCCGGCCGGGCCGAGGTGACCGCGGCGCGCAGCGGCATCGCGCTGCCCAGGCCCGCCAAGCCCCTGGCCCCGCTCCCGGCGGGCGCCGACCTCAGGATCAAGGGCCTGTCGCCGTTCGTCACCCCGAACGACGACTTCTACCGGGTGGACACCGCCCTGGTCGTCCCCCAGGTGGACCCGCGGGACTGGACCCTCACGATCCACGGCCTGGTCGACCGGCCCGTCGAGCTCACCTTCGCCGACCTGATGAAGCGCGCCGTCACCGAGGCCGACGTCACGCTCTGCTGCGTCTCCAACGAGATCGGCGGCCCCTACATCGGCAACGCCCGCTGGCTGGGCGTCGGCCTCGCCGGGGTGCTGCGCGACGCGGGCGTCCAGAGGGGGGCGGACATGCTGCTCAGCACGTCGGCCGACGGCTGGACCGCCGGGACGCCGGCCGACGTCGTGATGGACGGCCGCGACGCCCTGCTGGCCTTCGCCATGAACGGTGAGGCGCTCCCGGTCGACCACGGCTTCCCGGTCCGTCAGGTGGTCCCGGGCCTGTACGGCTACGTCTCGGCCACCAAGTGGGTCACCGAGATCAAGGTCACCCGCTTCGACCGGGACGAGGGCTACTGGACGCCCCGGGGCTGGTCCGCGCGGGGGCCGATCAAGACCCAGTCCCGCATCGACCTGCCCGCGGCCGGCTCGTCCGTCCCGGCCGGCCGGACCGCCGTCGCGGGCGTCGCCTGGGCCCAGCACAAGGGCGTGGACGCCGTCGAGGTCCGCATCGACGCAGGGCCGTGGCGCCAGGCCCGCCTCGCCGAGGCCCCCACCGCCGACACCTGGCGCCAGTGGGTCCTCGACGACTGGGACGCCACCCCCGGCAGCCACACCATCGAGGTCCGCGCCACCGACGCCACCGGCTACACCCAGACCGCCGACCGGGCCCCCATCGCCCCGGACGGCGCCACCGGCCGGCACACCGTCCGGGTGGAGGTCACCTGACCGCCTGACCGAGACACCGGCGGGGTACCGGCCGTTGTCCCACGCCATGCCGGAGGCGGGCCTGTAAATGGTCAACTCCTCGTCGCCCCGGTGAGCCCCGTCCTACGATCTGGCTCGCAGGTGACGGGTGACGGGGGAGCCGTGAACGAGTGGAGTGTGCCCGCGGGGGTCTACAACCCCGTGGTGACCGCGGACGGGCAGCGGTGGCGGGACTTCGAGCTGGAGGTCCAGGTGTCGGCCGTGGTGGCGGCGCCGCGCGAACGCGAGCCGATGCGCTGGGGGCCGGCGCGGCTGGACCAGTGCCGGCCGTACGGGCTGGCGGGCGGGCTGGCCAGGCCGGACCCGCAGACCGAGGAGGACATGCTCAAGGCGGTCCCGGTCACCGATCAGGGCACCCCGCGCCGCTTCCCCGACCCGCGCGGCATGTGGATCAGGCTGATCAACGGGAGCGGGTCCGGTGACGACCCGTTCCGCGCCACCAACGCGATCGACTGCGCGCTGTCGGTGCTCTCCACCTGGTACGGCGTCCCGGCGGTGGCCGCGCCCAGGAGGCCCGAGTACGACCGGGTCGGCAAGCCGCTGCTGAGCGGGGAGGCCGGGGGAGTGGCCAGGGCGGAACGCTGGCTGGGGCAGCGCTTCCAGTACGTGGGGCAGGGCAGGCACTCCTACATCCCGATCGCGCAGGCGCTGCTGGCCGGGGGGCACGGCTCGGCCGCGCTGATCGTCAACCGCTGGCCGGCCGGGGGCAGCCACGCGTGGAACGCGGTCAACTTCGACGGCGAGGTGATCTGGATCGACGCGCAGCGGGGGCACATGGCGGTGGAGCCGCCGTACGAATCGGTGACCGGCGTGTTCTGCGTCGTGATCGACAGGGAGGGGCGGCGGCTGTGAACCCGGAGCAGGCCAGGGCGGTGGCGGAGGAGTACTTCAGCGGGGTCCGCGGCACGGGCGCCAACTCCGACATCCGTATTTATGCCTTCAAAGAGGGCTATGTCGCCTGGGCGAACGAGCCGGAGCCGGACGATCCCGGCGTGCTGCCCGACACCGTGGGCGCCGGGTGCGTGGTCATCGACAAGGCCACCGGAGAGATCGTCATCCGGCCGTTGCTCAACCCCGAGACCGTGGCCGAGCAGTGGCCGGGACGCCGCCCCCGATAGGAGACGTCCCGGCCGTACCCGCCCGTCACCCCGCCCGCCGGTCCTCCGGCTCCCGTCCGGCTCCCGTCCGGCTCCCGTCCGGCTCTGCCGGGACGTGCCGGGACGTGCCGGACCGGTTCGGGGTCAGCCGCTCGCGAGCGAGCCCGTCACCGAGGCGCGGGCCGCGCGCCGGGCGGGCAGCACCGCGGCCACCACCCCGGCCAGCCCGGACAGCGCCACGAACGCCAGGATCTGCCCCACCGGCAGTCGGAACAGGACGTTCGTGGTCATCGTCTGCGCCGCGGCCCAGCCGAACACGACGCCCAGCGCCACGCCCACCAGCGCCCCGATCAGGCCCAGGACCAGCGCCTCGACCGAGAGCATCCGCCGCAGCTGCGGCCGGGTCAGGCCGAGCGCCCGCAGCAGCGCCGACTCGCGGGTGCGCTCGTGCACCGAGAGCGAGAGCGTGTTCGCGATGCCCAGCAGGGAGATGAGCACCGCCAGGCCCAGCAGGCCCGTGATGATCATCAACATCATGTCGAGCGTCTCGTCGAACTCGCCCCGGACCTCGGTCGAGCTGATCACCTTCGCCGTCGGGTACGCCTGGGTCGCCCCCTCGACCACCGCGAGCGCCTTGTCGGGGTTCACACCGTCCCGGTAGTTGACCATCACCCGGGAGTCGTCCACCCCCGGGAAGTAGCGGTCGAACTCCCCGGCCGGCACCGTCACGTCGAACAGGTTCGACTCCGCGCCGGACACGCCCGCGATCGACAGGGCGACCGGACCGGCCTCCTTCGTCCGTACGGTGATCCGGCCCCCGACGCCCACCTTGAGGCGCTCGGCGAGGTGCTCGGCGACGAACGCGGTCCCCGGCGTGAGCCGGTCGATCGAGCCCGCGTCGAGCTTCGGGGCGAACCCCGGGGCCGGGGTGAACGTACCCACCTGGTACGTGCCGTCCCCGGACTCCAGGGGGGCGGTGGTCGAGCGGAACGCGACGACCGAGGCGAACTCCGGCCGGACGCGCAGCTCGTCGGCGATCGAGCGGGGCAGGACCGAATCGCGTCCCTGGCTCTGCACCATGTAGTCGACGGGGAACTGCTCGTCGAGCTGCTGGGTGTACGTCGCCCGCACGGTGCCCGTGACGACCGAGATGACCGTCATCAGCGTCACGCCCACGGTGAGCGCCACCGTGGTGGTCGCCGACCGCTTCGGGTTGCGCCGGGAGTTGTCCAGGGCGAGCCTGCCGGGCACGCCGAAGAGCCTGGCGGGGACCCACCCGGCGAAGGTGGAGAGCGGCCTGACGATCACCGGGCCCAGGACCAGCACGCCCAGGAACACCAGCGAGGCGCCCACCATGACCACGAGGAGCGCGGTCTGGCCCGGGTCCATCGTCACCGCCAGCGTCATCACCGCCGCCCCCGCGACCAGCAGCAGCGTCGCGGAGACCGTCCGCAGCACACCGGCCCGGAAGGCGGGCTCCTCCACCTGGGCGCCCAGTGCGGCGACCGGCGCCACCCGCGTCGCCGTCCGGGCGGGCAGCAGGGCCGCGCCGACCGTCACGACCAGGCCGACGACCAGGCCCAGCACGATCGTGCGCGGCGCCAGCGAGGCGCTCGCCATGGGCAGTGGCGCGTCGAGCGCGGCGAGCACGGCCAGTGCTCCGGTGCCCAGGCCGTAGCCGAGCAGCAGGCCCATCACCGACGAGAGCAGGCCGACCACGGCCGACTCCAGCAGGATCGAGCCGAAGACCTGGCCGCGGGTGGCGCCGATGCACCGCAGCAGCGCCATCTCCCGGGTCCGCTGCACCACCAGGATGGTGAAGGTGTTGTAGATGACCAGCGCGGCCACGAACATCGCCACCACGCCGAACATCAGCAGCCCCACGCCGATGATCTCGTTGTCGCCGCCGTTGACCCTGGCCAGGTCCGCGGCGTACGTCTCACCGGTCTTGACCAGGTGGCCCTTCCCGGCCGCCGCGGCGACCGAGGCGCGCAGCGTCTCCTGGGAGACCCCCTCGGCGGCGGCGACGTCGACCTCGGTGAATCCCCGCGTCCCGGTCATCTCGCGGGCCGTGGCGGTGGTGTAGCCCACCGCCCCCATGTACCCGATCTCCTGGTCCAGGCCGCCGTCGAACAGTCCCACCAGGGCGAACGTGTGCCGCCTGTCACCGGCGTCCAGCACGGTGACGGTGTCGCCGACCCGGAACCCCCGCTTCCTGGCGGTGCCCTCGTCGAGCACGGCCTCCCGCCCGTTGCGAGGGACCCGCCCCTCGACGACGACGGTACGGTTCAGCGTCCCCTCGGGGAGCGAGATCCCCAGCGTCGGGTAGTCGCCGGCGGCCTTGCCGTCCTTGCCGATCAGGGCGGACGTCCCCCGCACCAGTCCCTGGGCGTCGGCGACGCCGTCCACGGCGCGGATCCTCCTCAGGGTCGCGTCGGAGACGAGCGCCTCCTCGTCGCCCTTGGCGGTCGCGGGGAGGACGGCGACGTCCAGCCGGTCGGCCGCCGCGGAGAACCTCTGGGTGTAGCCCGCGTCGATGGTGTCGGTCAGCACGAACGTGCCGGCGATGAACCCCACGCCCAGCGCGATCGCCAGTGCCGTCAGCGCCAGGCGCAGCCGGTGCGCGCGCAGTCCGGCCAGCGTGGTCCTCAGCACCTCACGCCTCCAGCTTCATCAGCGTGTCCAGCACCGACTGCGGCGTCGGCCCGGCCAGCTCGTCGACCAGCAGGCCGTCCCGCAGGAAGATCACCCGGTCGGCGTAGGAGGCGGCCACCGGGTCGTGGGTGACCATCACGATCGTCTGGTCGAGTTCGCGTACCGACGTGCGCAGGAACGACAGCACCTCGGCGCCGCTGCGCGAGTCGAGGTTGCCGGTGGGCTCGTCGGCGAAGATGACCTGTGGCGCGCTGATCAGGGCGCGGGCGACCGCGACGCGCTGCTGCTGCCCGCCCGAGAGCTCCGACGGCCGGTGCCCCAGCCGGTCGCGCAGGCCCACGGTGTCCACCACCTGGTCGAACAGGGCGGGGTCGGCGAGCCGCCCGGCGATGTCCAGCGGCAGCCGGATGTTCTGCTCGGCCGTGAGCGTCGGCAGCAGGTTGAACGCCTGGAAGATGAAGCCGATCCGCTCGCGGCGGAGCAGGGTGAGCTTCTTGTCGTCGAGCCCGGTGAGCTCCACGTCCCCGATGCACACCTGCCCGCCGCTCACCGTGTCCAGCCCGGCCAGGCAGTGCATCAGCGTGGACTTGCCCGACCCCGACGGCCCCATGATGGCGGTGAAGGCGCCCGTGGAGAACGTGACGTCCACACCCCGAAGCGCGTGCACGGCGGTGTCCCCCCGGCCGTACACCTTGGTCAGCCCCCTGGCCGTCACGGCCGGTGTCACGCCTCTTCGGGTGCCCCGCGCGCCGGCCTCTCCGGTGATGGTCATGTCAGTTCTCCTCGACAACGTACGACGTCATGACACGGAAGACGCTATTGACCTGGAAGAACGGATCCATCAGACATTAGGCCCGACCTGCGGTCGTGCGGAGAGCACCCGGGGGAGGAGCGGCGCCACTTTCGTCGTACCGCGGCCTCGGCCGTTCGGCCGAGGCGCGCGAGGCGATCGGGGCGGGCAGGGCAGGTCGGGACCGGGACCGGGACGATCGGGACGATCGGAACGGCCGAGGCGATCGGGGCGGACAGGGCAGGGCCGGAGCGGGGGTCAGTCGGCCGAGTGAGGGGTCACCAGGCCGGACTCGTAGGCGTACACGATCACCTGCGCCCGGTCCCGCAGGTTCAGCTTGGCCAGCACCCGGCCCAGGTGCGTCTTGACCGTCGCCTCCGCCAGCTGCAGCCGACCGGCGATCTCCGTGTTCGACAGCCCCCTGGCCACCAGCACCATCACCTCCCGCTCCCGCGCGGTCACCCCGGCCAGCGCCGTCGGTTCCGCCGTTCCCGCCGGGCCCGACGCCGGAAGGTGCACGACGAAACGTTCCAGCAACCGCCGCGTCGTGCTGGGAGCCACCACCGCGTCCCCGCTGTGCACCGAGCGGATCGCGCTCACCAGGTCCGAGGGGGGCACGTCCTTGAGCAGGAACCCCGACGCGCCCGCCTTCAGCGCCGCGAACGCGTACTCGTCCAGGTCGAACGTGGTCAGGATCAGCACCCGGGGCCCTGCGGGCACCGAGCAGATCAGGCGCGTGGCCTCCACCCCGTCCATGACCGGCATCCGCACGTCCATCAGCACCACGTCGACCGCGACCCTCCGCGCGGCCTCCACCGCCTCCGCGCCGTTGCCGGCCTCCGCGACGATCTCGACGTCGGGGTGGGAACCGAGCACCATCCGGAACCCGGTACGGAGCAGTTCCTGGTCGTCGACCAGCATGACCCGGATCACCTGGTCGCTCACCGCCCGCCACCCGCGCCGCCGCCCCGCGGGCGATCCGGCCCGCCCGCCGGACGGCGACCCGGGCCGTCGCCCCGGCCGTGCTCTCCCGCGCCGCCGGCCCCGTCCGCGCCGTGCTCCCTCATGCCGCCCGCTCCGCCCCGGCTCCGATCGGCAGCCGCGCCACCACCCGGAACCCGCCGCCCGTCTCGGGCCGGGCCTCCAGGCTCCCGCCGAACATCGCCACCCGCTCGCGCATCCCCACCAGGCCGTGCCCGCCCTCGCGTTCGGGCGCGGAGGCGCCGCGGCCGTCGTCGGTCACCCGCAGCAGCAGCTCCCGCACGCCGTACTCCATCTCGACCCAGGCCCTGCTGGACGGGCCGCCGTGCTTGAGGGTATTGGTCAGCGCCTCTTGGACGATCCGGTAGACCGTGAGCTGTTCCCCCTCGGGAAGCTCCCTGGGGACGCCGGAGACCCGCAGATCCACCGGCAGGCCGGACGCCCGTACCTGCGCCACCAGCTCGTCGAGCTGCGACAGGCTCGGCTGCGGCGCGTACTCCCCCTGCACGCCGTCGTCCCGCAGCACCCCCACCATCCGGCGCATCTCCGCCAGCGCCCTGCGCCCGGTGGCCGAGACCGCCTGCATCGCCTGGCGCGCCTGCTCGGCGTCGTGGCCGATCACATGGTCGGCCCCGTCGGCCTGAACGATCATCACGCTCACGTTGTGCGCGACCACGTCGTGCAGCTCGCGGGCGATCCTGGCCCGCTCCGCCGCCGCGGCCAGCCTGGCCTGCTGGTCACGCTCCCGCTCGGCCCGCTCGGCCCGCTCCTCCAGCCCTTCCAGGTAGCGGCGCCGGGTGTTGGCGTAGATCCCTCCCATCCAGACCGTGCCCGAGAACGCCGACGCGGAGGCGAAGGCGGCTCCGAACCCGGCCTCCGAGGGCGGCGACTGGAGGAACGCCAGGAGCAGCCCCAGCTCCACCACCAGGCCCGCCCCGACCGCCCAGCGCAACGAACGCCGTGACGCCACCCCGTACAGGGCGATGAGCACCGAGACGTTGAAGAACAGCGGCTGCACCCCGAGCAGCCACTGCAGGAAGCAGGTCATCGAGATGATCGTGAAGACCGTGAGCGGGCGCTCGCGCAGCCAGAACAGCGGCGCGAACAGCAGGACCCCCAGCCCCGCGAACCACCACACGTCCAGGCCCGCCGCCTCCCAGGCGGTGCTCCCGACGCCCGCGGACATCACGTTCTGCAGGGAGAACAGCAGGAACGGGACCAGCCAGAGGGCGTCGGTGATCCTGGGATGGCGCCCGCTCCAGGCGCGTAGTCTGCCGAACACACCACCACGATACGTACGGCCCGGTCCCCGCCCTTCCCCCTGAGGGGGGAACCCGGCGTACGACCCAGGTCGCAGACCCGGCACCGCTTACACCGGCCTTACGGCCGCTACGGCACGATGGTTTCCGGGAGCACCTTCCGGGGTGAGTAAAGGGAGCAGTTTGTGGTGATCAGTCACGACGGCGACAGGTCGCGCGGCCATGAGGACGGGCCGCGCGACCTTTCGTTCTTCCCCTTTGGAAATGTTCTGTGAAGAACGGATTCCGGGACGGCATCGTCACACCCGCGCCGGTCGAATCCGCCTCGGCGGAATGAACGTGATTCTTCTGTAGGGCCGTCGGGATTCGAACCCGAACTGGCACGGACCTAAACCGTGTGTCTCTGCCATTGGACTACGGCCCCTTGACGCTCCCGCGGAATCCCCGTTCCCATGAACGACGGACCGGGTGGACGAAACGCGGGTCTTCTTTTCTGTTGTCGAGCCGGTCGCCATTGACGTGACCGCCGTGCGATACCGATGCCCGGCCCCGCCGGACGTCCCCGATCCTACATCCCGGCCGGACGTACGGCATCCCGATTGTGATCAGGGCCCCTCTGAGCTGCCCGGAAACCGGAAGAGGCCACCTTCGGGACGTATCCCGGGAACCCCTTCCGGGCGACGGCGTCGCGACGGGGGTTTCACCGGACGGGGACGGCGCGCGAAAGCGGGACATGTCATTCCGGAAAGCTTCGGCGGGCGTCCGATGAGGACAATGGGCGCCACCCGTGCCGACGACGCCAGGGCGGCACGGGACGCGGACGACGCGGGAGAGAGGACGCCCGCCTTCGCGGGCGTTTCCTGGATGCGTTCCCATGCGCCCGGCACGCCCGGGAAAGGAAACGCGCGGCGACTCCCGGGGCACGCCCGCGTTTCCCCGGCGTGTTCCCGCGACCGCGTTTCCTGCGTCCGTGTCCCGGCGAACGGCCGCGGGAGCCCTCAGTCGAGGCCGAGCTCGCGGCGCAGGCGGGCCACGTGGCCGGTCGCCTTCACGTTGTAGAGGGCCTTCTCGATCTTGCCGTCGGCGTCGATGACGAAGGTGGAGCGGATGACCCCCATGGTGGTCTTCCCGTACATCGTCTTCTCGCCGTAGACGTCGTAGGCCCTGTGCACCTCCAGGCCGGGGTCCGACAGGAGCGGGAAGGTCAGGGCGTCGTGCTCGGCGAACTTCGCGAGCTTGGCCGGGGTGTCCTTCGACACGCCGAGGACGGCGACCCCGGCCGAGGTCAGGGAGTCGAGGCTGTCGCGGAAGTCGCAGGCCTGCTTGGTGCAGCCCGGGGTCATCGCGGCGGGGTAGAAGTAGAGGATCACGCGCCTGCCGCGGTAGGTCTCCAGCGACACGGTGGTGCCGTCGGCGGCGGGAAGCGTGAAGTCCGGGGCGGCGTCGCCCGGCTCGAGTTTCATGGTGTTCCTCCGAGGAATGGTTCCCGGGTCAACTTACCGGCCTGCCCGAAGTGCCGCGGGTGGACCGGACCTGACAGACTGATCGACATCGAGGTGTAGGGGAGGATAGCCATGGCGGACACCGATCCCGCGGAATTGGAACGGCAGATCGAGCGCACGCGCGCGGAGTTGGCCCAGACGGTGGACGCCATCGCGGACCGGGTGAGCCCGAAGCGGGTCGCGGAGCGTGGCGTGGCCAAGGTCAGGGCGAACGCGGAGCACCTGGTCGCCCAGGTCGGCGACCTGGTGGGCGGTGTCGCCGGGCCGAAGCCGGTGCGGGCCGCCGGTGAGCCGGACGACCTGTGGGAGGACGACCGGCCGGACCTGGCGCCGGTCCTGATCGGCGTGGGGGCGGTGCTGGCGCTCAGCGCGATGGTCATGCTGTGGAGGCGGCGCCACCGGTAGGGCGCCACCGGTAAGGCGTCCCGATAAGGCACTAAGGCGTCGCGGTAGGGAGCCTGAGGCGTCCCGGCAAGGCGCCACCGGCCAAGGCGTGGTCGTGGTCCCGGCGCGGGAGGCCGGGGCCCGCAGGTCAGAGAAAGGCGTGACCCTCGCCCCGGTAGGTGGGGACCTCGTCCACGACCTCGTCCCCCTCGATCAGGTGCAGGCTGGTGAAGCGCTCGCAGAGCTCGCCGGCCTTGGCGTGCCGGAACCACACCCGGTCGCCGGGGCGCAGGTCCTCGGCGGCCTGGCCGATCAGGGGGGTCTGCACCTCGCCCGCCCCCTCGTCCGGGTCGTAGCGCAGCCCGCACGGCAGGTAGGGCTGGGGCAGGCGGTCGGCGCCGGGGGGACCGGAGGCGGTGTAGCCGCCGCCGAGGACGGTGACCACCCCCGGGGACGGGCGGCGCACCACCGGCAGGGCGAACAGCGCGGCGGGCCGGCCGGTGAAGCCGCGGTAGAAGTCGAACAGCCGGGGATGGAAGAAGCCGGAGCCCGCGGCGATCTCGGTGACGGCCCGTTCCCGGGTGGTCTTCTCGATGCTGCCGGTGCCGCCGCCGTTGACGAACTCCAGGTCGCTGATCTGCCGTACGGCCTGGACGATCCGCCCCCTGCGCGTTGTCAGCTCGCGCCGGGAGCGGGCCTGCATCCAGCGGACGGCCCGGGTGCGGACCGACCTGCCGGGAAGGTCGTCCCCGACCCCGGCGATCTGCGCCTCGTACGCCATCAGGCCCACCAGGCGGAAGCCCGGCCGTTTCGCGATCTCGGTGGCCAGGTCGGCGGCCTGGACGGCGTCCCGGACGGGGGAGCGGCGGACGCCCGCCCGGAACCGGCCGCCGAAGGCGAGGTAGCCCGCGTCGACGTCCAGGCAGAGGCGGATCTCCTGGCGGTCGCGGACACCGGCGACGGCGGACTCGACGAGGTCCAGCTGCTCGGCCCGGTCCACCATGACGGTGATCTCCTGGGCGGCGCGGGGGGTGGCGGCCAGCTCGGCGAGCGCGGCGCGGTCGGCGGTGGGGTAGGCGACCAGGACGTCCCGCATCCCGCCGGAGACCAGCCAGAGGGCCTCGGGAAGGGTGAAGGCCATGATCCCGTCGAAGCCGTCCATGGCGAGGATCCGTTCGAGCAGGGCCCGGGAACGGACGGACTTGCTGGCGACCCTGATCGGCTTGCCCGCGGCCCGCCGGACCATCGCCGCCGCGTTGGCGCGCAGGGCGGGCAGGTCGACGACGGCGAAGGGGGGATCGAGGTGGGCGGTGGCCCGGTCGTAGCGCTGGCGGTCGTCCATGTCCGCAGGATAACCCGGTCGCATCGAATATGAGCCATATTCACATTGCTTCGGGGGACGGTCAACGCTCCCGCCGGTGACAGCACAAGATCGGGCAAGTGGGCGGGGGAGGGCCCGTCCGGGATCCCGGGGACGCGTACACCTGAACGAATGACGACTACTCTCCAGGACATCCTGGCGGGCTCGGGAAGCGGTGGCGGCTCGGGGAGCGGCGGTTCGGGAGGCGGCGGTTCGCCGGGCAAGGCCGCGGGCGAGCAGTTCCAGGAGGTCCGCCGCAGGTCGCTGCGGCTGCTGCGGCCGGGCAGGACCCCGGCGGGCGTCCCGGTGGCCCTGGCGGTGTCCGTGCTGCTGTCGGCCGCGGCCTCGACGACGGTGGGCCTGCTGATGGAGTCACCGGTCGCGCGCGAGCCCTACCGCCTGCTCGTCGACGGCGTGGGCTCGTGGAGATGGTCCGATCCCGCCGTCTTCGCGGTCGCGGCGCTCGCCATGCTGGCGGGCGCGACGATGGTCGCGCTCGCCGCCCTGCCGGGACGGCCCCGGCTGGTCCCGCTGGAGCCCGGCGATCCGCACCTGGTCATCGGCATCACCCGCTCCGGGCTCCGCCGTACGCTGCGCGAGGCCGCCGAGTCGGTGGAGGAGGTGAACCGGGCGCGGGTCCGGCTCGCCTCGCGGGTCGTCGAGGTCACGGTCTTCACCGACGCCGAGCGGACCGGGCCGGTCCTGCGCCGGGTGGGCACCGCGGTGGGCGACCGCCTGGCGGGCCTGGGCTCGATGTACGGCGGCGACGTCATGGTGCGCCTGTGCAGGCGGAGGGGCCGGTGAGGCCGTACACGGGGAACCGGATCGGCCTGGCCGTCACCGGCACCGTGCTCGGCTGCACCGGGCTGTACGCCTTCCTGCGGGGACGCGGCGACCTCCCCGGTCACCGGCCGGGCGCCCGGCTCGTGCACCGCGGCCTTCCGGGGTGGCTGGCCGAGCATCCCTGGCAGGGCTGGACGGCCGCGCTGGTCCTGACGGTGCTGGCGGTCCTGGCGGTGCGGTGGCTGCTACACGCCCTGGGACGGGGGCGGTGCGGCAGGCGGGCCGGGACGGGGACGGCCGTGCTCGCCGTTGCCCTTAAAGAAGTCGAAGGGCTCACCCGGGTCGGGGTCAGGCATGTACGGGACGAGCGGCTGCGCGTCACGGTGGTCTGCGCCCCAGGGACCGATGTCGGCAAGCTGGTGGCGCGGCTCAACCGGGACGCCGTGGGGAAGGTCCGACGGGCGCTCGGGGAGGTAGAACTCGGCGTGCTGGTGCGGCTGCACGTCCGGCGTCGCTGACCCGCCGTGGCCCTGCCGCCCGAAGAGCGGCATCCCGGCCGCGTCGTCGTGACGCGGCGCACGGTCCCGGGGGTCGGGGACGGGGCTGGCGTACACCGGCCGCCCGGACGCCCAGCGGTGGTCCTCCTCGCTCTCCCCGTACGGCGGCTCCCCGTGGGGGGCCCGGCCGTGATCGTCCGCCGGGTCGTCCACCGGGCCGTTCGCTGGGTCGTCGGCGGGACCGCCGTCCCCGGGGCGCACCTCGCCCAGGACGCGCTCCTCGTGCCGCCGGGAGCCGAAGGCGAGCCCGGCGGCCAGGCAGACCAGCGGGAGGGCGGGGACGACGTAGCGGTGGTCGAAGGCCGCGATGAAGGGGGGCAGCACCAGCAGCACGGTCCCGGCCGCCCACGGCAGCAGCACCGCGCCACCGAACCGGCGCAGCCGCATCAGCACGCCGATCAGCCCGATCAGGCAGATGACCGCGAGGTAGGGCCCCCGCACGTAGCCGTACTCCTGGTAGCCGCGCAGCAGCCCCGCGTACGGCTCGACCAGGACGGGCGCCCCGGAGGCGCCCTGGTAGGCCGTGGTCAGCTCCTCTGCGGTCCTGCCCTGCGAGGCGGTCCCGGCGGGGAAGGGGCGGGCGGTGTCGGGGAAGACGTAGGCGCTCTGCGGCCCGGGGGTCGGGTAGACGCGCCGCGTCCAGTCGAAGATGTGGGCCACGTCCTGCAGGCCGGTCCGCAGGAAGTCCACCGGCTGGGCCGTGATGGCCCGGGTCGCGAAGGCCCCGGCGAGGGCGTCGCGCTCGGCCCAGCTCCCCTTGATCCTGTTCAGCGGCGAGTCGCCGTCCCAGATGTAGACCGGCGGTGCCTTGCGCGCCCCCGCGGGCTCGACCGGGCACAGGGCGGCCTCGGGGCCGGGAGGCCGGATGACGGAGCAGTCGGCGAAGGTCATCGTCCGCGCCCACAGGAACGCGTTCCCCCGGGTCAGCCCGTAGGTGCCGTGCTCGGACGCGAACCAGGCCGCGTACCCGCCCAGGCCGATCGCGGCGGTCAGCGTGGCCGCGACGACCGCCCGCCACCCGGCGCGGCGGACCAGCAGGCAGACCAGGACGACGGCGATCAGGGGCAGCCCGACGGTCCGGGTGACGGTCGCCGCTGCCAGCAGCGCGCCGGCCAGCGCCGCGACCCATGTCGCCGGGCGCCGCCGCCACAGCAGCAGCGTCACCGCCAGCACCGCCAGGAACTGGAAGAGCAGATCGGCCATGACGAGGTGTTCGAGCTGGACCTGGTGGACGTCCAGCAGCGCGGGCAGCGCGGCCAGCGTCGCCCCCCACCCCGGCAGCCCGCCCAGCCTGCGCAGCAGCAGGTAGACACAGACCGCCACGGCCAGCCCGAGGAGGTGCTGGACGACGACCACGGCCTGGACGCTGGAGAGCGGCTTGAGGATCCACAGGAACAGCGCGTATCCGGCGGGGCGCGACTCCAGGGGACGCGGGGAGAGCCCGGCGTTCAGGTAGACGAAGGAGTCGGCCCAGAACCACAGGGCCGGGCGGTAGCCGAGTACGGCCAGCGCGCGCAGCCCGCCACCGGCCAGCAGGGCGAGCGCGAAGACCCAGTGCGAGGCCAGGAGGCGCAGCGCCCGCCGGCCACGGGAGGGGGCGGCCGGGCCGGGACGGCGGGAAGGGCTCACCGCGTGCGTTCCCGTCCCCACCACGACCTCCCGAGTCCTGCGGCTGAGGCCACCCAGCATAGGCGCGGGATCACGGCATCCCGTCCGGGATACGAGATTTGGTGTCGATCGGGCCATATGTCGCGGCCGGGACGCGGGGCGACGACCGCCCCCGGCCGAGGCGTCACCGGACGCGCCGCCGCCCCCGCCGGTGGAGGCGGTGGGGACGACGGGGGAGCACGGAGACGGTGGGCCGGCCCGGGTTCAGCACTCGATGACGTTCACCGCGAGCCCGCCGCGGCTGGTCTCCTTGTACTTGTCGAGCATGTCGCGGCCGGTGTCGCGCATCGTCTTGATGGCCTTGTCCAGCGAGACGAAGTGGCGGCCGTCGCCGCGCAGCGCCATCCGGGCCGCGGCGATGGCCTTGATCGAGGCCAGCGCGTTGCGCTCGATGCACGGGATCTGCACCAGCCCGCCGATCGGGTCGCAGGTCAGCCCCAGGTTGTGCTCGATGCCGATCTCGGCGGCGTTCTCCACCTGTTCGGGGGTGCCGCCCATCACCTCGGTGAGCCCGGCGGCGGCCATCGAGCAGGCCGAGCCGACCTCGCCCTGGCAGCCGACCTCGGCGCCGGAGATCGAGGCGTTCTCCTTGAAGAGCACGCCGACCGCCCCCGCGGTCAGCAGGAAGCGGATCACGCCCTCGTCGTCGGCGTCGGGCGTGAAGCGGTCGTAGTAGGTGAGGACCGCCGGGATGATGCCGGCGGCGCCGTTGGTGGGGGCGGTGACGATCCGGCCGCCCGCGGCGTTCTCCTCGTTGACGGCCAGCGCGAACAGCGAGACCCAGTCCATGGTCTGCAGCGAGTCCTTCTCCTGCGTCTCGCTCCGCAGCTGCCGGTGGAGCTGGTGGGCGCGGCGGCGCACCTTCAGGCCGCCGGGCAGCACGCCCTCCTTGCCGATGCCCCGGTTCACGCACTCGGTCATGACCCGCCACAGCACGAGCAGCCGCTCGCGGATCTCGGCCTCGCTGCGGCCGAAGGCCTGCTCGTTCTCCAGCATCAGCCCCGAGATCGACAGCCCGGTCTCGGCGCACTGGGCGAGCAGCTCGGCGGCCGTGCCGAACGGGTACGGGACGACCGTGTCGTCGGGCTTGATCCGGTCGGCACCGGTGGCGTTCTCGTCGACCACGAAGCCGCCGCCCACCGAGTAGTAGACCCGCTCGCGCAGCGTCTCGCCGGACTCCGCCAGCGCGGTGAAGCGCATGCCGTTCGGATGGCCGGGCAGGGAGATCTTGCGTTCGAAGACGAGGTCCTCGCCGATGACGAACGGGATCTCGCGGGAGCCGTAGAGCGAGACCGTGCCGGACCCGCGCATGGCGGCCAGCCGCTCGTCCACGGTGTCGACGTCGACCAGCTCGGGCTTCTCGCCGGACAGGCCGAGCAGCACGGCCTTGTCGCTGCCGTGTCCCTTGCCGGTCAGCCCGAGCGAGCCGTACAGGACGGCGCTCACCCGGGCGGTCTTCTCCAGGAGGCCGTCGCGGTGCAGGCCGCGGGCGAACCTGTGGGCCGCGGCCATCGGGCCGCCCGTGTGCGAGCTGGACGGGCCGATTCCGATCTTGAAGAGATCGAAGACGCTGATCGTCATCTGAATCCTCCCAGCGAGGGCGGCCACGCGCGCCCGGGGACGCGCGTGGCCCGGGTACCGGTGAGCCGGAGGCTCAGGACTCACCCGAGGTGAGCGAGGTGTACTCCTCCGGCGACAGCAGGTCGTCGGCGGAGCCCTCCAGTCGGATGCGGAACAGCCATCCCTCCCCGTAGGGGTCGCCGTTGACCAGCGAGGGGTCGTCCACGACGGCCTGGTTGACCTCGACGACCTCACCGCCGACCGGCGCGAAGATGTCGCTCACCGACTTGGTCGACTCCACCTCGCCGACGGTGTCGCCGGCGGTGACCGTGCTGCCGACCTCGGGGAGGATCTGCACGTAGACCACGTCCCCCAGCGCCTCGGCCGCGTAGGCGGTGATCCCCACGGTGAGGGTCAGGCCGTCATCCACTCCGGAGACCCACTCGTGTTCCTTGGTGTAGTGCAGGTCCTCGGGAATGCTGCTCATTTTGTCCTCCTGTAGAAAGGCAGTGCGACGACCTCGACCGGTTCGCGGCTGCCCCGGATGTCGACGGCCAGTCCCGACGCCAGGCCGTTGTCCACGTAGGCCATGGCGATGGGCCTGCCCAGCGACTGCGAGGGGGCCCCGCTGGTGACCTCCCCGACGACCGTGCCGTCGGCGGCGACCACCACCGGGTACCCGTGCCGGGGCACCCTGCGGCCGCTCGTGACCAGGCCGACCAGGCGGCGGCCCGGCGGGACGTCCCTGAGGGGTTCGAGGGCGGCCCGGCCGACGAAGTCGCCCGGCTTGTCAAACCTCACCACACGGCCCAGCCCGGCGTCGAACGGAGTCAGCTCGGCCGACAGCTCGTTGCCGTAGAGCGGCATGCCCGCCTCCAGACGGAGGGTGTCGCGCGCGGACAGGCCCGCCGGGACCAGCCCGTGCGGCGCGCCCGCCTCGCTGAGGGCGCACCAGATCGCCTCGGCGTCCTCGGCCGCGACGAACAGCTCGAACCCGTCCTCGCCGGTGTACCCGGTACGGGCGATGAGGGCCTCGTGGCCCGCGACCACGGCGGGCAGACCCGCGTAGTACTTCAGCCCGTCCAGGTCGGCCTCGGTGAGACCGGCCAGGATCTCCGCCGAGCGCGGGCCCTGGATCGCGACCAGCGCGTACCGTTCGGAACGGTCGTCGACCGCGGCGTCGAAGCCCTTGGCGCGGCCGGTCAGCTCGGCGGCCACCCGCGGGTAGTTGGACGCGTTGGCGACGACCATGAACTCGGCGGGGGCCAGCCGGTAGACGATCAGGTCGTCCAGCACGCCGCCCCCGGCGTCGACGATCATCGTGTAGCGGGCGCGGCCGGGCTCCAGCGCGGACAGGTGGCCGACCAGCGCGTAGTCGAGGGCCTCGGCGGCCTGCGGACCGGTCACGAAGATCTCGCCCATGTGGGAGAGGTCGAACAGGCCGGCCGCCCGGCGGACCGCGTTGTGCTCGGTGGACTCACTGCCGTAGCGGAGCGGCATCAGCCATCCCGCGAAGTCGGTCAGCGTCGCGCCGAGGGCCTCGTGGACGCCGCGCAACGGCGTAGGTCGGGACATGTGCGCACCTCAGGCAGGGGACAGATGAGATCATCCTCCCCCTCTGTCATGGGTGCCTGAGAGTTTCATCCGGTTTTTGCCGGACTTTCACCTTCGGCGAGGCCACGGGGCCTGCTTTCCAGAGAGCACCTACCCGCACGGTCCTTTGCCTTGAGAGGTTCGCGGGGAGGGCTTGCTCCTTCAGGGGTCCTGGCCTGGATGTCAGGACGCTCTCCCGCACGGGATTCATCGGTGTCACCGCCAGCCTAACCGCCCGCACCGGCCGAGCGGAATCCCCCGCCGCCCTCGCCGGTGGGCCCGGCTCGAAGGCCGGTCAGGCGGTGTGCCGGACCAGGGCCTCGAACAGGGCCGACTCGTCGTCGGCCTCGGGGTGCCACTGGACGGCGACGGCGAACGGGTGCTCGTCCAGCTCCACGGCCTCGATCGTGCCGTCCTCGGAGTGGGCGGTCACGGTCAGGCCCTCGCCCGGCCGGTCCAGGGCCTGGTGGTGGTAGTGGGCCACGTCCACGGTCTCGGTGCCGAAGATCTTCGAGGTCCGGCTGCCGGGGGCCAGGCGCACCGGCATCCTGCCGTGGCTCCCGGGGGCCGGGGCGTGCCCGGAGTGACCGACCACGTCGGGCAGGTGCTGGTGCAGGGTGCCGCCCAGGGCGACGTTGAGGATCTGCATGCCCCGGCAGACCCCCAGGAAGGGCAGCCCCCGCTCCAGCGCCGCCCGGACCAGGCCCAGCTCGGCGTCGTCGCGGAACGGCCGCACGTATCCGGTCCTCGCGTGCGGCTCCTGGCCGTACCGCTCCGGGCCGACGTCACCGCCACCGGCCAGGATCAGCCCGTCCAGCCGCTCCACCAGCGGCGCGGGGTCACCGGCCGGGGGCACGATCACCGGCTGCCCGCCCGCGCGGGCCACATGGTCGACGTAGTCGTAGGGCAGCAGCGCCGTCGTCACCTCCCAGACGGTGAACCGGGCGGGCTCGACGTAGCAGGTGATGCCGATGACGGGACGGGACATGATCTCTTGCCTTGCCTTGCCTTGCCTTGCCTTGCCTTGCTCTCACGGGGCCGGGCCCGGTGGCTGCGGGCCCGGCCGGGACTCCCCTACAGCGGGGTGACGTACGCGCCGGAGATGCCTCCGTCCACCAGGAACTCCGAGCCGGTGATGAAGCTGGCGTCGTCCGAGGCCAGGAACGCCACCGCGGCGGCGATCTCCGACGCCTCGGCGAAGCGCCCCAGCGGGACGTGCACCAGGCGGCGCTGGGCCCGCTCGGGGTCCTTGGCGAACAGCTCCCGCAGCAGCGGCGTGTTCACCGGCCCCGGGCAGAGCGCGTTGACCCGGATGCCCTCGCGGGCGAACTGCACGCCCAGCTCGCGCGACATGGCCAGCACCCCGCCCTTGGAGGCGGTGTAGGAGATCTGGCTGGTCGCCGAGCCCATCACGGCCACGAACGACGCGGTGTTGACGATCGAGCCCTTGCCCTGGCGCCGCATGTACGGGATGACGTGCTTGCAGCACAGGTAGACCGAGGTGAGGTTGACCTCCTGGACCCGGCGCCAGGCGTCGATGCCGGTCTCCAGGATCGAGTCGTCGTCCGGCGGCGAGATGCCCGCGTTGTTGAACGCGACGTCCACGCTGCCGTAGGTGTCGAACGCGGTGGCGAACACCCGGGCGACGTCGTCCTCGTCGGTCACGTCGGCCCTCACGAACAGCCCGCCGACCTCGGCGGCGGCGGCCCGGCCGGTCTCCTCGTCCAGGTCCACGCAGACGACGCGGGCGCCCTCCTCGGCGAACCGGCGCGCGGTGGCCAGGCCGATCCCGCTTCCGGCGCCGGTGATCACGGTCACCCGGTCCTGCAGACGCTGCATCGTTCTACTCCTCCTCGGAGATGAAGACGTTCTTGGTCTCGGTGAACGCCGCCAGCGCGTCCGGCCCCAGCTCACGGCCGAGCCCCGACTGCTTGAAGCCACCGAACGGCGTCCAGTAGCGGACGCTGGAGTGCGAGTTCACGCTGAGGTTGCCCGCCTCGACGGCCCTGGCCACCCGCAGCGCCCGGCCGACGTCACGGGTCCAGACGGACCCGCTCAGCCCGTACGGGGTGTCGTTGGCGATCCGTACCGCGTCGGCCTCGTCGTCGAACGGCACCACCGACACCACCGGCCCGAAGATCTCCTCGGTGAACGCCCGGTCGCCGGTCGAGCGCGGCGTCAGGACGGTCGCCGGGTACCAGAACCCCGGCCCGTCGGGGCAGGAGCCCCGCAGGTGGGGCTCCTCGGTGACGTAGGAGGCGACCCGCTCGCGGTGCTCGGAACTGATCAGCGGGCCCATCTCGGTGCCCTCGTCGCGCGGGTCGCCGACCCGCACGCCCAGCACCGCCTCGCCGAACCGGGCCAGGAACTCCTCGTACGCGCTCCGCTCGACCAGGATCCGGGAGCGCGCGCAGCAGTCCTGGCCGGCGTTGTCGAACACCGCGTACGGCGCGGTCGCCGCGGCCCGCTCCAGGTCGGCGTCGGCGAAGACCACGTTGGCGCTCTTGCCGCCCATCTCCAGCGTGAGCCTCTTGACCTGACCGGCGCAGACGGCGGCGATCTCCTTGCCCACCTCGGTCGACCCGGTGAACACGATCTTCGACACGCCGGGGTGCTCGACCAGCCGGGCGCCCGCGACCTCCCCGGCGCCGGGCAGGACCTGCAGCACCCCCTCGGGCAGGCCCGCGGCCAGCGCCAGCTCGGCCACCCGCAGCGCGGTCAGCGGCGTCCACTCGGCGGGCTTGACGATCACCGTGTTGCCCGCGGCCAGTGCCGGGGCGACGCCCCAGGTCATGATGACCATCGGGAAGTTCCACGGCACGATCACGCCGACCACGCCCAGCGGCTCCCTGAACGTGACGTCCAGCCCGCCGGGCACCGGGATCTGCAGGCCGTGGTTGCGTTCCGGCGCCCCGGCGTAGAAGTCGAGCACGTCGGCGACGTTGCCCGCCTCCCAGCGGGCGTTGCCGATCGTGTGCCCGGAGTTGGCGACCTCCAGCCCGGCCAGTTCCTCGGCGTGCTCGCGCACCAGCGCGGCGAAGCGGCGCAGCAGCCGGGCACGGTCGGAGGGGGAGACCCTCCGCCAGTCCGCGTAGGCGCGACCGGCGCGCTCCACCGCCCTGTCGATCTCCGCGGCGTCCGCGGGCTCGATGTCGGCGAGCACCTCTTCGGTCGCCGGATTGATGATCTTCACGTTCACATCCGTTCGAATCCCCGGAACAGCTCCCAGTCGGTCACGGCCGCGTCGAAGGCGGCCAGCTCGACCCGGGCGTTGTTCGCGTAGTGGGACACCACGTCCTCCCCGAAGGCGTCCCGGGCGAAGGAGGAGCCCTCCCAGAGCCCCAGCGCGTCCCGCAGCGTGTGCGGGACCGTCTCCGCCCCTGAGGAGTAGGCGTTCCCCTCGAACGCGTCCTCAAGCGGCAGCTCGTTCTCGATGCCGTGCAGCCCGGCCGCGATCAGCGCCGAGACGGCCAGGTAGGGGTTGACGTCGCCGCCGGGCACCCGGTTCTCGATCCGCAGCGACGGGCCGTGGCCGACCAGGCGGAGCGCGCAGGTCCTGTTGTCCACCCCCCACTTGACCGCGGTGGGGGCGAAGCTGCCGGGGACGTAGCGCTTGTAGGAGTTGACGTTCGGCGCGTACAGCAGGGTCAGCTCGCGCATCAGGGCCAGCTGGCCCGCGATGAAGTGCTCACCGACGGCCGACAGGCCGTGCCGCCCCGACCCGGCCATGACCGGCTCCCCGCCCTCGTCCCGCAGCGAGATGTGGATGTGGCAGGAGTTGCCCTCGCGGTGGTTGGGCTTGGCCATGAAGGTGATCGACATGCCCTCCTGGGAGGCGATCTCCTTGGCCCCGTTCTTGTAGATCGAGTGGTCGTCACAGGCGGCCAGGGCGTCGCCGAAGCGGAAGGCGATCTCGTGCTGGCCCAGGTTGCACTCGCCCTTGGCGGACTCGACGTACATCCCGGCGCCCTCCATGCCGAGCCTGATCCGGCGCAGCAGCGGCTCGACGCGGGCGGTGCCGAGGAGGGAGTAGTCGACGTTGTAGAGGTTGGCGGGGGTCAGGTCCCGGTACCCGCGGCGCCAGGCGTCCTCGTAGGTGTCGGCGAAGACGACGAACTCCAGCTCGGTCCCGACGAACGCGCCCCAGCCCCGCCCGGCCAGCCGGTCGAGCTGGCGGCGCAGGATCTGACGCGGCGAGGCGGTCACGTCGGAGCCGTCCTCCCAGAGCAGGTCGGCCATCACCAGGGCCGTCCCGTCCTGCCACGGCACGCGGCGCAGGGTGGGCAGGTCGGGCTTCATGGTGAAGTCCCCGTACCCCCGCTCCCAGGAGGACATCGCGTAACCGTCGACCGTGTTCATGTCCACGTCGACCGCCAGCAGGTAGTTGCACCCCTCCGAGGCGTGCCCCAGCACCTCCTCCAGGAAGTAACGGGCCGAGAGCCGCTTGCCCTGCAGGCGCCCCTGCATGTCGGCGACCGCCAGCAGCACGGTGTCGATCCGTCCCGCCCGCACCTCGTCGTGAAGCTCGTCGATGTCCACGCGCCCTCCTCGCCGGAGTCTTATTGGGCTAGTGTTAGACCATTGACGTGCAGCGGGGGGAGCCTTGTCAAGGCCCGGAGGTGAGATTTGGACGAGGTGTCGCGGCTGGTGACCGTGCTTCGGCCGGTACGCGCCGGAAACGCGTTCGAGGAGACCGTGGAGCGGCTGCTCCAGGTCATCAAACTGGGTCTGGTGACCGAGAAACTGCCGCCCGAGCGGGAACTCGCCGCCCAGCTGGGCATCAGCAGGGTCACCCTGCGCGAGGCCATCCGGGCGCTGCAGGACGCCGGCTATCTCAGCGTACGCCGTGGCAGGTACGGCGGCGCGTTCCTCACCTACGCCCCGCCGCGCCCGCGCCAGGAGGACGAGCTGCGCCGGGCCGTCGTGGACATGGGCACCGACGACCTGGAGGACGCCCTGACCTTCAGGATGGCCGTGGAGTGCGGAGCCGCCCAGGTGCTCGCCACCACCGAGCTGACCCGGGAGCGCCGCGACACCCTGCGGGAGCGGCTGCAGGCGGTCAACTCGGCCGGCCCCGACGACTACCGCCACCTCGACACGGCCTTCCACCTGGCCATCGCCGAGCTGACCGGCTCGGCCCTGCTGACCGCCTCCTGCGCCGACGCTCGGCTGCGGATCACCGACCTGCTCGACGCGATCCCGATCCTGCAGCGCAACATCGAGCACGCCGGGGTCCAGCACGCGGCGATCGTGGCCGCCATCCTGGCCCGGGACCCCGAGGCCGCGCGCCGGGCCGTGGCCGAGCACCTGGAGGGCACCGGCGCCCTGCTGCGCGGTTTCCTCTCCTGACGCGAGAGTTTCTCGCATAGCCTGATGAGTCGGTGGGAGATTTGTTCCAAGAAAGGATCATGGACACAGGACGGCTGCCGCTGTTCTGTTTCTTCGTCGCGCTGATCGCCGTCTTCCTGTTCACCAGGGCCAACGTCCGGCTCATCCGGGCCAGGGTCGGCTGGTTCCGCAACGTGAGCGTCGGCGAGATGCACATCCACCACGTGGTGTTCGGCGTGGTGCTGACCCTGCTGGGCGGGGTCGCGGGCCTCATCGTCTCGGGGGTGTCCGACGGCTGGTACGCGGTGACCGCGGCCGTCTTCGGCGCCGGGGCCGCCCTGATCCTCGACGAGTTCGCGCTCATCCTGCACCTGCGCGACGTCTACTGGGAGGAGGAGGGCCGCGCCTCGGTCGACGCGGTGTTCATGGCCGTCGCGATCACCGGCCTGCTCCTGGTCGGCCTGCGCCCCCTGGGCTGGGGGGACTCCGACGGCACCACGCCGGACGCCTGGCTGACCGCCGGCCTCATCGTGGTCAATCTCGGGCTCGCCGTGATCACCCTGCTCAAGGGCAAGCTCTGGACGGGGCTGGCCGGGTTGTTCGTGCCGATCCTGCTGGTGCCCGGAGCCGTGCGGCTGGCCCGGCCCGGGTCGCCCTGGGCCCACTGGTTCCTCGCCCCCGGCGCCCGGCACCCGCGCCCGGCCAAGATGGCCAGGGCCGAGCGCCGCGAGGAACGCTGGCGCCGCCCGGTGATCCGGGCCAAGATCTCCTTTCAGGAGTTCCTCTCCGGCCGCCATGACCTGCCCTCCACCCGCCGCCGCTCCCGCCGCTGAACCGCGCACGGACGCGTGAGCGCGGGACGGCGCGTGAGCGCGGGACGGCGCGGGACGGCTCGGGGGCGCGGGACGGCGCGCTTGCCGGTACCCGCGCGCCGAGGACGGGCATACTGGGGAACGTGAGTACGCTTCCTTCCCGCTGGGACGGCGTGGAACAGCGCGTCCCCGAATCGCTGGCCGACCTGCGCGGCCCGGCGACCGGGAAGGTCGCCCTGCCCGGGCACCTGGGCTGGTCCGGGCTGACGGAGTACGACCTGGTCAACCCGCTGTTGCGGATGAGCCTGTATCGCACGGTCATCACCGGGGGCGGCCGTTCCGACGCCGAGTCCTACCTCAACGCCGACCTGCTGCTGGCCGACTGGCCGACCCTGCGCCGGGGCATCGGGCCGAGCTACCGCAGGGCCTGGGAGACCAAGATCAGCGCTCTGGGGTACGGGACCGGGGCGCCGGGGTGGCCGCGGTGATCCTGCCCCCCTTCCAGCAGCGGATGCTGGAGGCCGCGCTCCCCGCCTGTGCCCGGTTCGGGCTGGTCCTGGCAGGCGGTTACGCGATGAACGCCCACGGGTTCACCGAACGGCCGAGCAACGACCTCGACTTCGCCACCGCCGCCGAGACGCCGCTTCCCGAGGTCGCCGAGGGCATGGCCGAGGCGTTCCGGCAGGCCGGGCTGGAGGTCACCCTGACGGAGGTGACGCCCAGGATGGGCCGCCTCGTGGTCAGCGACCCGGTGACCGAGCAGAGCTGCGAGTTCGACCTGCTCAGGGAGGCGTTCCAGCAGCAGCCCGTGATCGTCGGCGACGTCTCCGTCGTCTCCCTGGACGACGCGGTCGGCCTGAAGATGCGGGCCCTGCACGAGCGCAGCCTGGCCCGCGACGTCATCGACATCGCCTCGGTCTCCCACCTGTACGGCTTCCGCGAGCTGGAGCACCTCGCCCGGCTGCACAACGAGGAGTTCTCGATCGCCGAGCTGGTGATGCGGCTGGAGTTCGTCGACCTCATCGCCGACGAGGACTTCGAGGCCTACGGCGTGGACGGCGAGCGGATCGCCGAGATCCGCCGGTTCGTCCGTGCCTGGGTGGAGGACATCGGCCTGCGCCGCGCCGAGGAGGGCGACGTGGAGTACGACGACGTTCCCGACCCGGACTGAGGCGCGCTCCCCGGCCGGGGGCGCGGAGCGGGCCCGGGACGCCGCGTCACCGCATCACCGCATCGGCGGATCGGCGGATCGGCGGTGAGTTCTGGGACCCGGGTGAGAGGGGAAGGTTCGTGTGACGCATACTCGGTCCCGTTCCGGGCAGTCGAAGGTCCTCTCTGCCGAAGGAGTGCTGATCATGGGTCTCATGGAGAAGCTCAACCTGCGCGAAATGAAGGCCAAGGCCAAGCGGAAGCTGGGCAGCCGGACGGGGAACCGTCGTCTGGTGGCCGAGGCGAGGACCGAAGAGGCCGAGGCGAAGCTTCTGAAGACCCAGGACGAGATCCTGGACACCGTCGCGGAGATGCGTAAGGAGTACGGCGCCCGCCGCCGCTGACCCCCGCCCGCCGCACCGGCCACCGGTGTCCCGCCGACGGGCTCATCTCGGAGCCGACTCCGCGTCGGCGGGACACCGGCATCAGGCGGCCACCGGGCGGCCCGGGTCGTGATCCGGCCCGCCCGCCCTTCACGAGCCCCGGCCGTCCTTCACGAGCCCCGGCCGTCCTTCACGAGCCCCGGCCGCCCCGAGCCCGCCTTTCCCGGGTGTGTCCCGGACGCCGCGACGGCCCACGGGACCCGCGAACCCACGGGACCGCGACGGTCCACGGGCCACCGTCATGCTCAGGGCCCGCGAGGGCCCGGTTCCACCGACATCACCGGTGACCTCACCGGCGGCCCGCTCCGGTCTCACGAACCGCGACCCCCGGCCTCCTCCACCGCGAGCTCTGGCCTCTCCACCACGAGCCCCGGCCGTTCCGGCCGCGCCCGCCCGGCCCCTCCCGCGCCCGGCCTCGCCCATGCCCCCGGCTTCTTCGGCGTCAGGCCGGTGAGCCCCTCCCGCTCTGGCCTCCGCGCCGGACGCCCGGCCTTTCGTGGATCACGCCGTTCCGGCGGACCACCGCCCCCGCACACCTCGCCCTGCCGCATCCCCGACCCGTGCCGACCCGTGCCGATCTGTACCGATCCGTGCTGGCCCGTATCGATCCGTATCGACCCGTGCCGATCCGGCGAGCACCGGGCACCGGGCACCGCGCCTCCTCTCACCCTCTCCCGTCAACCCAAATTGACAGCGATCGCTCCGTCAACTTATGTTGACATCATCGATTCCCGATCACGGGACAGCGACGAGACGCCCGGAGTGAGCGCATGCGCGGTAGACAAGAAGAACGGCCAAAGACCGATCATGTCGTTTCGGAGGGGATCGCATTGCCCACGACCGCGTCCTGGCGGCTGCTGTTCGCCTACGTACGGCCGCACCGCGGGGCACTGCTGCTGGGCGGGACGCTCACCCTGGTCGGCTCGCTGGCCGGGCTCGCGATGCCGCTGCTGGCCAAGGCGGTCATCGACGCCTTCGGCGAGCAGGGCTCCCTGCTCGGCCCGGTGCTGGGCCTGACCGCCGCCGTGCTCGCGGGCGCGGCCATCGGCGCGCTGGGCAACTACGTGATGGAACGGATGGGCGAGGGCATCGTCTTCTCGGCCCGCCGCCGCCTGGTCGACCGGATCCTGCGGCTGCGGGTGCCGGAGGTCGACCGGCTCAAACCGGGGGACCTGATGTCCCGGGTGACCTCCGACACCACGCTGATGCGGGCGGTGTTCACCAACGGCGTGGTCGAGATGATCAGCTCGGTGTTCATGCTGGTCGGCGCCATCGTGCTGATGGCGATCATGGACGGGATGCTGCTCCTCATCACGCTCGGCGTGCTGGTCGTGGTCGGCGGGATGGTCGGCCTGATCATGCCCCGTATCCGGGAGGCGTCCGTCCAGGCGCAGGCCGCGGTCGGTGAGATGGGCGCGGTCCTGGACCGGGTGCTCCAGGCGTTCCGCACGGTCAAGGCCAGCGGCGCCGAGGCGCGGGAGATCGCCACGGTCGGCGTGGCGGCCCGGGAGGCGCGCGACCGGGGGATCGCCGTCGCCTGGCTGAACTCCATCGCCGGCATCTCGGCGTGGGTCTCCGCGCAGCTCGCCTTCGTGGCCGTGCTCGGCGTGGGCGGCGCCCGGGTGGCCTCCGGCTCGCTGGAGGTCTCCTCCCTGATCGCCTTCCTGCTCTACCTGTTCTACCTGGTGGCCCCCATCGGGCAGCTCGTCCAGGGCGTCACGCAGCTGCAGAACGGCCTGGCCGCGGCCGAGCGGATCCGCGAGATCGAGGAGCTTCCCGGCGAGGTGGCCGACGGTGCCGTCTACCGGGCCGGGGGCAGTCCCGCCGGGGTCGTCTTCGAGAACGTGGCCTTCCGCTACGGCGACGACAGGCCGGTCGTGCACGACGACGTCTCCTTCGAGGTGCCCGCGGGCGGCCTGACCGCCCTGGTGGGACCGTCCGGGGCGGGCAAGTCCACGGTCTTCTCCCTGCTGGAGAGGTTCTACGAGCGCCAGGCCGGGTCGATCAGGATCGACGGCCGCGACATCGACGACTGGCCGCTGGCCGAGCTGCGCGCCTGCCTCGGCTACGTCGAGCAGGACGCGCCGGTCCTGGACGGCACGCTCAGGGAGAACCTCGTCTTCGCCGCGCCGGACGTGGACGAGGCCGACATCTGGCGGGTGCTCGCCCGCACCCACCTGGAGGACCTGGTGTCCCGCCTCCCCGAGGGGCTGGACACCCGGGTCGGGCATCGCGGGATCATGCTCTCCGGCGGTGAGCGGCAGCGGGTCGCGATCGCCCGGGCCCTGCTGCGCGGCCCCCGGCTGCTCCTGCTGGACGAGGCCACCTCCCAGCTCGACGCGGTCAACGAGCTGCGGCTGCGCGAGGTGATCGCGGAGGTGGCGGCGGAGACGACCGTGCTGGTGATCGCCCACCGCCTCTCCACGGTGACCGGCGCCGGCCGGATCGTGGTCATGGAGGCGGGCCGGGTGCGGGCCGTGGGCACCCACGACGAGCTGCTCGCCGACGACGCCCTGTACCGCGAGCTGGCCGCCACCCAGTTCCTGCTGCCCACCTGACCGCGCCCACGGCGGGTGAACGCATCGCACGGTCACCGGCTCGATTGGGCAAATTCATATCCTTCCCAAGGAATAACGCTCGTGTGGGCCCGGTGGACTGATTCGCCGTCCGGTGAATCGGGCATCCCGCCAGTGCGAAGCCTCTCCTTCGCACCGGGGCGCCCATCGGGCGCGCGCCGCATTCGATCTCCCGACCCCGTCCGTGCGGGACGAGAGCCGGGGCGTGACGATCGTTACGGCCACCACCAGGGGTGTCGTGGGCGCGCTGCCCGCGGCACCCCGTCCTCCGGGTTGACCCGCGGTCCCCGCGTGGCCAAGTATGAATGCGTTCATTCATCTCCGATGGGGAGGTCGGGCATGACCGGCAGCAGGGTTGTGCGCGCGCCGCGCGGTACCACGCTCACCGCCAAGGGGTGGCCGCAGGAGGCCGCGCTCCGCATGATCCAGAACAACCTGGACCCCGAGGTCGCCGAGCATCCCGAGGAGCTCGTCGTCTACGGCGGCTCGGGCAAGGCCGCCCGTGACTGGCGGTCCTTCGACGCGATCACACGAACCCTGACCACCCTGGAGGGCGACGAGACGCTGCTGGTGCAGTCCGGCCGTCCCGTCGGCGTGTTCCGTACCCACGAGTGGGCCCCGCGGGTGCTCATCGCCAACTCCAACCTGGTGCCCGACTGGGCGAACTGGGAGGAGTTCCGGCGGCTGGAGGTCGCCGGGCTCACCATGTACGGGCAGATGACCGCGGGTTCGTGGATCTACATCGGCACCCAGGGCATCCTGCAGGGCACCTACGAGACCTTCGGCGCCGTCGCCGCCAAGCGGTTCGGCGGCAGCCTGGCCGGGACGATCACGCTGACCGCCGGGCTGGGCGGCATGGGCGGCGCCCAGCCGCTGGCCGTGACCATGAACGGCGGCGTGGTGATCTGCGTCGACTGCGACCCCCGGTCGATCGACCGGCGTATCGAGCACCGCTACCTGGACGTCCGCGCCGCCGACCTGGACGAGGCGCTGCGCCTGGCGTACGACGCCCGCGACCGGCGCGAGCCGCTGAGCATCGGGGTGGAGGGCAACGCGGCCGAGATCGTGCCCGAGCTGCTGCGCAGGGGCGCCGAGATCGACGTCGTCACCGACCAGACCTCGGCCCACGACCCGCTGATGTACCTGCCGGCCGGGATCGCCTTCGAGGACATGGCCGACGAGCGCGCCAAGGACCCGGCCGGTTTCACCCTCCGGGCCCGCGAGTCGATGGCCGCGCACGTGGAGGCCATGGTCGGCTTCCAGGACGCCGGGGCCGAGGTCTTCGACTACGGCAACTCGATCCGGGGGGAGGCGCGGCTCGCGGGCTACACCCGCGCGTTCGACTTCCCCGGCTTCGTGCCCGCCTACATCCGGCCGCTGTTCTGCGAGGGCAAGGGGCCGTTCCGCTGGGCCGCGCTGTCGGGGTCGGCCTCCGACATCGCCAGGACCGACCGGGCGATCCTGGAGCTGTTCCCCGACAACGAGCCGCTCGCCCGGTGGATCCGGCTCGCGGGGGAGAAGGTGCACTTCCAGGGCCTGCCCGCCCGCATCTGCTGGCTCGGCTACGGCGAGCGCCACCTGGCCGGGGAGCGGTTCAACGACATGGTCGCCTCCGGGGAGATCGAGGCCCCGCTGGTCATCGGCCGCGACCACCTCGACTGCGGGAGCGTCGCGAGCCCGTACCGGGAGACCGAGGGCATGGCCGACGGCTCCGACGCGATCGCCGACTGGCCGCTGCTGAACGCCATGCTCAACGTCGCCTCCGGTGCCGCGTGGGTCTCCATCCACCACGGCGGCGGGGTCGGCATCGGCCGCTCCATCCACGCCGGCCAGGTCACCGTCGCCGATGGCACCCGGCTCGGCGCGGAGAAGCTGGAGCGGGTCCTCACCAACGACCCCGGCACCGGCGTCGTCCGCCACGTCGACGCCGGGTACGACGAGGCCGTCACCGTGGCCTCCGAGCGGGGCGTGCGCGTCCCGATGCGCGAGTCCTGACCGTCCTGCCGGGGTGCCGCGTGCCCGGGGCCGGGCACACGGTGCCCCTCCGGCGTCCCGGCCGGGGACGGACGACGGCGGGACGGGGGAATGCCCGTGGTGCGTCGAGCGGTTGGAGGGGGCGTGGCGGACGGACTCGATCGGTTTCTGGAGGGGCGGCGGCTCTCGCCCGCGCAGCGGAGGATCGCGCGCTACCTGGGCGACCACCTGTCCGAGGCCATCTTCCTGTCCAGCGTGGAGCTGGCCGAGCGCGCCGGGGTGAGCCAGCCCTCGGTGACCAGGTTCGCGATGGTGCTCGGTTTCGCGGGCTACCCCGAGCTCAGGCAGGCGCTGCGCCCCCTGGTCGTGGGAGGGCGGAGCACGTCGCGGGCCAACGACCTGCAGGCCGCGATCGACGCGGAGATCGACAACCTGCGGAACGTACGCGAGACGCTGGGCGACCCCTCGGCCCTGGTGGAGCTGGGCACCCGGCTGGCCGGATGCGAGCCCCTGCCCGTGCTGGGCCTGCGGGTCTCCAGCGGGCTGGCCACCACGTTCGCCTACTTCGCCCGCAGGATCCATCCCGACGTCCGCCTGCTCACTCACGGCGGATCGGAACTGGCCGACGGCCTGCACGCCGCGCGCCGGGCGGGGGCGGGCTGGCTGCTCGCGGTGATCCTGCCCCGCTACCCGGCCGAGGCCGTGCAGGCCCTGCGCGACGCCCGTGACCTGGGCCTGCGGGTCGCCGTGATCACCGACCGGCCGGACGTGCCCTTCGAGGCCGACGTGATCCTGGCCGCCCCGGTGGGCGAGCGGCTCGTCTTCGACTCGCACGCCGCGCCGCTGGCCCTGGCCATGGTGCTGGTCGAGGCCATGGCCGACGCCGCGCCGCTGCGCACGCAGGCCCGGCTGGAGGAGTACGAGCGGATGACCGATCGGGCCGGGGTCTTCACCGAGCAGCTCGACTGATGGCGCGTCCCGGTGAGGATCCGCGCCGCTACCCCGCGAGCCGCTTCATCGAGGCGACCGACCAGCGCAGGCCGGCCGCGGACAGGACCAGGATGAGGCCGAACGCCAGCGGGATCGAGCCGTCGGCGAAGTCGCCGTCGAACAGAGCCCGGCCGGCCTCGACCGCGTGGTAGAGCGGGTTGAACTGCGCGACCACCCGCATCCAGTCGGGGGCCAGCGACATGGGCAGCATGATGCCGGTGAGCAGCATCAGCGGCATCGCGAAGAACTGCATGATCTGCGACATGCCGTTCTCGTCGCGCAACGCCAGCGCCGTGCCGTACGACAGGCCGGAGGCGAGCAGCCCGGTGGCGGCCATCAGCACCAGCATGAGCGCCAGCCCCGGCAGGCTGGCCCGCATGCCCATCAGCGTGGCCAGCGCGATCACCAGCAGGGCCTGGAGCACCAGCACGATCACGTCGCGCAGGGTGCGGCCGAGCACGATCGCGGGACGCCAGGCGGAGCTGACCGCGAGGCGTTCCAGATAGCCGTTGCGGATCTCGTTGATCATGCCGAAGCCCACGAAGAGCGAGCCGAACAGGGCGATCATCATCATCACGCCGGGGGTGAACATCCGCAGCGTGTCGGCCATGGTGCCGCCCGCGGTGGTGTTGGCCACCAGCGGTGCGAACAGGAGCAGGTACAGGACGGGCTGCATCAGGCCGAACAGCGGCCAGACCGGATTGCGCAGGGTGGTCCTGAGCTCATGACCCAGGAACAGCATCGTGTGTCGGAACATGGGGGTCCTCGTCGTTCAGTTCTCGTCGCGCAGAAAGCGGCCGGTGTGACGCAGGAACACGTCGTCGAGCGTGGCCCGGTCCAGGGAGATCGACCGGATCGGCAGCCCGGCGCCCTCCAGGAGGCGGAGCAGGGCGGGCAGGTTGTGCTCGCCGTCGTCGAGGTAGGCGCGCAGGACGTCGTCCTCCTCATGGATCTCCCTGACGTACGGCTCGGCGTCGAGGAGGACCCGCGCCTCGGGGGCCCGGTCGAGGCGCAGGGTGACGACGTCGCCCGCCACCTCCTTCTTGAGCTCGGCGGGGGTGCCCTCCGCGACGACGCGGCCGTGGTCGATGATGACGAGCCGGTCGCAGAGCGCGTCGGCCTCCTCCAGGTAGTGGGTGGTCAGCAGCACGCTGGTGCCCCGTTCGCGCAGGGCGCGCACCTCGTCCCACAGGTGGGCGCGGTTCTGCGGGTCCAGGCCGGTGGTGGGCTCGTCGAGGAAGAACAGCGGCGGGTGGTTGACCAGGCCGAGGGCGAGGGCGAACCTGCGCTTCTGGCCGCCGGACAGCGTCCGCACGGGGCGGTCGGCCAGCTCGGCCAGGTCGAAGGCGGCCAGGAGTTCCTCGCTGCGCGCCTTCGCCCGCGCGCGGGACATGCCGCCGATCCGGGCGGCGAGGATCAGGCCCTCGCGGCCGGGGGCGCTCTCGTCCACGCCGCCTCCCTGGCCGACGTAGCCGATCCTCTCCCGGACCCGGGCCGCCTCGGTGACCACGTCGTGGCCCGCCACCCGGGCGGTGCCGGAGGTGGGGGCCACGAGGGTGGCGAGCATCCGGATCGTGGTGGTCTTGCCCGCGCCGTTGGGGCCGAGGAAGGCGAAGATCTCGCCCTCGGCGACGGACAGGTCGACGCCCTTGACGGCCTCGACCTCCTGGGTGCCGCCCCTGCCGCGTCGAGCGGTGAAGGTCTTGCGCAGGTCGTGCGCTTCGATGATCATGAATCTCCGTCGTGGGGGATGTGGGAGGGGCCCGGGAACGGGCGCGCGGACCCGGCCGGTTCTCCGGGCAGGCGGTCTTCCGGTCGTTCCGGTGGCGCGGGCGGGGCTCAGGGCAGCTTGCCGGACCTGACGTCGCCGACGGTCTCCTCGATCCAGTCGAGTTGTGCCTGGAACTGGCGGATGTTGAGCCGCAGGCACTCGTCGACGTGCCGGGGGGCTCCGTAGGCCTGCTTGCCGCCGAGGGCCCGTTCCATCATCGCGATGGACGCCCGCAGTTGCTCGATCCTCGCCTCCATGGCGTTGACCAGGTCGGCGGGGGGGAGCCGGTCCATGAAGGTGAGCGCGACCTGGAAGGGGTCGACGATCGGCTTCACGAACCACCAGCTGTTCATCAGCTGCTGGTGGAAGTCGGCCCGTCCGGCCTCGGTGACGCCGTAGACGGTCCTGCCGCCCCTGCCCTGCTCGACGACCTCCAGGAGTCCTTCCTCGGCCATCTTGGCCAGGCCGTGGTAGATCGAGCCGTAGGCCACGTTGGCCCAGGTGTCGGCGCCCCACAGTTCGAGGCGGCGCCGTACCTCGTAGCCGTGCAGCGGGCCGTCGAGCAGTACGCCGAGCAGCAGGGTCCGGGTGGAAGACATGCTCAAATTTGTATTCAAGTTTGAGTATGCTGTCAACATGCGAGAGATCAGACGTGACGATGACGGCGCCCTGCTGGGCTTCATCCGCCCCTCGGGCGAGGGGTGGGAGCCCCTGACCGTGTTCGGCTACCCGCTCGGAGAGCCCCGTCCTGAGGCCGACGCGCTGGAGGAGGTCCACCGGTCCGGGCTGGAGGTGCTGATGCGCCCCTGGCTGTTCCTGGAGGAGGGGGAGTGGTACCGGTGTGTGATCGTCGAGGCGGCGGCCGGCGTGGTCAGGGTCCGCCCCAACGACATCGGGTACCCGCGCGAGAACGTCCTCGCGGTGACGCTGGAGCGCCCGGGGCCCGAGACGTTCCGCCCCGAGTGATCCGGGCGGCCGGAGAGGACGACCGGTGGTCCGAGTAGGGTGATCGTCATGTCCGAACGCCCCGTCGCGCTGGTCACCGGCGCCTCCCGGGGGGTCGGCGCCGCGATCGCCCGCGCCCTGGCCCCCACCCACGACCTGCTGCTCGGCGGCCGTGACACCGGGGCGCTGGCCGCGGTGGCCTCCGGCCTGCCCGGCGCGCGTCCCTGGCCGGTGGAGCTCACCGCCGTCACCGAGGCCGACGTCGCCGACGTCGACCGGCTCGACGTCCTCGTGCACAGCGCGGGAGTGGTGACCCTGGGCCGCGTCGAGGAGACCCCGGCCGAGGTGTGGCGACGCACCATGGAGATCAACCTGATCGCGGTGGCCGAGCTGACCCGGCTGCTGCTCCCCGCGCTCCGCGCCACGGGCGGTCACGTGGTGCTGATCAACTCCGGGTCGGGGCAGCGGACCAGCCCCGGCTGGGGGTCGTACTCGGCCAGCAAGTACGCGCTGCGCGCCTTCGCCGACGTGCTCCGCCTGGAGGAGCCGGGCCTGCGGGTGACGACGATCTACCCGGGGCGGGTCGACACCGACATGCAGCGCGGGGTGCGCGACCAGGAGGGCGGCCCCTACCAGCCGGAGAAGTACCTGGACGCGGACTCGGTGGCCCGGGCGGCGCTGGCGGCCCTGACCGCGTCCCCCGACGCCCACGTCACCGAGATCACCGTCCGTCCCGCCGCGGGCCCGCCGAGCTGAGGGCGGCTCCCGGCCGTCGCGGCCTGTCCTGGCTCGTCCTGGCCGGGTACGGGCGGGACGAGCCGGGGCGGACGTCTTGCGGGCTCGCCAATGAATGAGTTCATTCACATAATGGGAGGGTGTTCGACGAGATGTGGGGTGCCATCGAGCACCTCGGACGTGACGACCGGACCCAGGGCTACCTGCGGGACGCGTGGTCGCCCGCCGATCTGGAGCTCCGCCTCTGGTTCGAGCAGGAGGCGGCCAGGCGCGGCCTCGACACCGCGCAGGACCGCAACGGCAACCTGTGGGCCTGGTGGGGCGACCCGTCGGCCCGGCCGGGAGTGGTCACCGGCAGCCATCTCGACTCGGTACGCCAGGGCGGCGCCTTCGACGGCCCCCTCGGCGTGGTGTCGGCCTTCGCCGCGCTCGACCTGCTGCGGGCCAAGGGCTTCCGGCCCGCCCGCCCGCTGGGGATCGCCTGCTTCACCGACGAGGAGGGCGCCCGCTTCGGCGTCCCGTGCATCGGCTCCCGCCTGCTGACCGGCGTCCTCGACCCCGACAGGGCCCGCTCACTGACCGACGACGAGGGCGACTCGCTGGCCGAGGTGCTGCGCCGTGCCGGGCGCGACCCCGCCGAGCTGGGCCGCGACGACGAGACCCTGCGGCACATCGGCGTCTTCGTCGAACTCCACGTCGAGCAGGGCCGGGACCTGGTCCACCGGGACGCGCCGGTCGGCGTCGCCTCGGCCATCTGGCCGCACGGCCGCTGGCGCTTCGACTTCCACGGCCAGGCCAACCACGCGGGCACCACCCGCCTGGCCGACCGCGACGACCCGATGCTGCCCTTCGCCCGTACCGTGCTGCACGCCCGCCAGGCCGCCGAGCGCGACGGCGGCGTCGTCGCCACCTTCGGCAGGACGCGCGTGTCGCCCAACAACGCCAACGCCGTCCCCGGCCTGGTGAGCGCCTGGCTGGACGCCAGGGGCGGCGACGAGGACGCGGTCAGGGCGCTGGTCGCCGAGGTCACCGAGTTCTCCGGGGCCGAGGTGACCGTCGAGTCCTGGACCCCGCTCGTCGACTTCGACGCGGCCCTGCGGGACCGGATCGCCGCCGTCGCCGGAGACGCCCCCGTCCTGGCGACCGGCGCCGGACACGACGCCGGGATCCTCGCGTCCGCGGGTGTGCCCAGCGCGATGGTGTTCGTCCGTAACCCGACGGGCATCTCCCACTCTCCGGAAGAACACGCCGAGAGGACGGACTGCCACGCCGGGGTCACCGTCCTCGCCGCCGTCCTGGAGGATCTGTGCGGGAACTGACCTACTGGTGCGAGCTGGCCTGGCTGCCACCGGGACGGGCGGTCGCGGGAGTGCTCGTCGCGGTCCGGGACACGGTGATCACCCGGATCGACACCGGCGTGCCGTCCCCGCCCCGCGGAGCCGTCCGGCTGGCGGGGCTGACCCTGCCGGGCCTGGCGAACGCCCACTCCCACGCCTTCCACCGCGCCCTGCGCGGGGTGACGCAGCGCGAGAGGGGCACCTTCTGGACCTGGCGCGAGCGCATGTACGCCGTGGCCGGGACGCTCGACCCCGACTCCTACCTCACCCTCGCCAGGGCGGTCTTCGCCGAGATGGCACTGGCCGGGATCACCTGCGTGGGGGAGTTCCACTACCTTCACCACGCCCCGGGCGGCAGGCCGTACGACGACCCGAACGTCATGGGACACGCCCTGATCCAGGCTGCGCGCGAGGCCGGGCTGCGCATCGCGCTGCTGGACGCCTGCTACCTGACCGGGGGCGCCGGCGTCCCGCTGAGCGGCGTCCAGCTCCGGTTCGGCGACGGCGACGCCGACCGGTGGGCCGCGCGGGTGGAGGAGCTCACGTCCCGCCACCGCGGGGAGCGGGACGTGGAGATCGGTGTGGCCGTGCACTCGGTCCGCGCCGTCCCGGCCGACCGGATCCACGTGGTGGCCGACGTCTCCAGGCGCCACGCCGTACCGCTGCACGCCCACGTCTCCGAGCAGCGGGCCGAGAACACCGCCTGCGAGGAGGCGTACGGGATGAGCCCGGTGCGGCTGCTGGAGACCCAGGGCGCCCTGGGGCCCCGCACGACCGCGGTGCACGCCACGCACCTGTCGGAGGCCGACATCGCGCTGCTCGCAGGCTCCGGCACCCGCGTGTGCATGTGCCCGACGACCGAGCGCGACCTCGCCGACGGCATCGGGCCCGCCAGGACGCTGTTCGACGCGGGATCGCCGATCACGCTCGGCTCGGACAGCCACTCGGTCGTCGACCTGTTCGAGGAGGCCCGCGCGGTCGAGCTGAACGAGCGGCTGGCCAGCGAGCGGCGCGGCCACTGGCCGGCCGCGGAGCTGCTGCACGCCGCCACGGCCGCCGGGCACGACTCGCTCGGCTTCCCCGGCGCGGGCGTGCTCGTCCCCGGCGCCTGGGCCGACCTGGTCTCGGTACGCCTGGACTCGCCCCGCACGGCCGGCGCCGACCCCGGGCACCTCGCCGAGACCGTGGTCTTCGCCGCCACCGCCGCCGACGTGCACTCCGTGGTCTCGGGCGGCCGTCACGTGGTCTCGGACGGACGGCACGTCCTGGGCGACGTCGGAGCCCTGCTCGCCGAGGCGATCGCCACGACACGACAGGAGAGCGCGTCATGAGGAGCGTCACAGACGGGGAACGGCCGTCCGGGAGCACGCTGTTCGACCGCATCGGGCTGCTCTACACGGGCGACCCCGCGCGGGAGGAGATCCACGACGCCGCACTGGTCGTCGAGGACGGCCACGTGGCATGGGTCGGGCACGCCGGATCGGCGCCCGAGGCCGACGAGCGGATCGACGTGGACGGCCGCTGCGTGATCCCGGGCTTCGTCGACAGCCACGCCCACCTCGTCTTCGCGGGCGACCGTACGGCCGAGTTCGCCGCCCGCATGACCGGCCGCCCCTACACCGCGGGCGGGATCCGCACCACGGTGTCGGCGACCCGCGCCGCCTCCGACGCCGAGCTGGTGGCGCGCACCGCCACGCTGGTCGCCGAGATGCTCGCGCAGGGGACGACCACGGTCGAGATCAAGAGCGGGTACGGCCTCACGGTCGAGGACGAGCGCCGCTGTCTGGAGATCGCGAGCGGGTTCACCCCGGAGACCACCTACCTGGGCGCGCACGTCGTCCCGCCGGACGCCCCCTCGGCCGAGGAGTACGTCCGCCTCGTCACCGGGGAGATGCTCAAGGCGTGCGCGCCGCACGCCCGCTGGGTCGACGTGTTCTGCGAGCGCGGCGCCTTCGACGCCGACCAGTCCGCGGAGATCCTGCGGGCCGGGATGCAGGCGGGGCTGATGCCGCGCGTCCACGCCAACCAGCTCGGCCCCGGGCCCGGGGTGCGCCTCGCCGCAGAGCTGGGCGCCGCCTCGGCCGACCACTGCACCCACCTGACCGACGACGACGTCTCGATCCTGGCCTCCTCGGGCGTGGTGGCCACCCTGCTCCCCGGTGCCGAGTTCTCCACCCGCTCCCCCTACCCGGACGCCCGCCGCCTGCTGGACGCCGGGGTGACGGTCGCGCTGGCCACCGACTGCAACCCGGGCTCCTCCTTCACCTCCTCCATGCCGTTCTGCGTGGCGCTGGCCGTCCGCGAGATGGGCATGACGCCGGTGGAGGCGATCAGGGCCGCCACCCACGGCGGAGCCGGGGCGCTGCGCCGCGGCGACGTCGGCACGCTGCGGGTCGGGACCCGGGGGGACCTGGTGATCCTGGACGCCCCGACGTACGTCCACCTCGCCTACCGGCCGGGAGTGCCGCTGGTGACGCAGGTGTGGAAAGAAGGCCGGCGCCTGGTCTGATCGACTTTCCCGGAGTGTCGGGGTATGGCGGGCATCCTCCCTGAGGAGGAAATCCAAAACCATTCTCCAGGCGTACTTCTTGAGGGAATCTTTGCCATGATCCGCCCGTTGAAAAGACAAGCGATGTGTCTTGACGCACGGGGCGTTGAACGAGCGGGTGGGCACGTCATAAGCAGGCGGAGCGAGGTGCCATCGGATGGCAAGGCCGACGGGGAATCGGACGCAGGATCAGCACGTCTCGGATCGGGACCTGCTCGGGACCTACCTGGCAGAGATCGGACGGGTGCCCCTGCTCACCGCGGAGCAGGAGGTCGAGCTCGCCAAGCGGATCGAGGCGGGCCTGTTCGCGGAGCAGTTGCTGGACGGTGGGTCGACGGAGCCGCGGATCGCGGACGCCGCCGATGAGGAGCTCGAACGGCTGGCGGTTTCCGGGCGACGGGCCAAGGACGAATTCATCCAGGCCAATCTACGTCTCGTGGTGGCCGTCGCGCGCAAATATTCCGGCCGGGGAATGCCGCTGATCGATCTGGTCCAGGAGGGGAACCTGGGGCTGGTCCGCGCCGTCGAGAAGTTCGACTACCGGCGCGGCTACAAGTTCTCGACCTACGCCACCTGGTGGATCCGGCAGTCCGTGGGGCGTGCCATCCACGAGCAGGCCCGCCCGGTGCGCCTGCCCACCCACGCCGGGGAGCAGATGACCAGGCTGATGCGGGTCCGGCGGGACATGCTGGCCGAGTTCGACCAGGAGCCGACCGACGCCGACCTCGCGGCGGTGCTGGAGCTGCCCATCGAGCGGGTGCGCGAGCTCCGGCGCTGGGCCTCCGACCCCGTCTCGCTGCAGCTGGGCGTGGGGGACGAGGACGAGACCGAGCTCGGGGACATGATCGCCGACGACACGTGGGCCGACCCCGAGCAGCAGGCCATGGACATCCTGGAGCGCGAGCGCCTGGAGGAGTGGCTGACCGGGCTGGAGGGGCAGACCCGGGAGATGCTCCGCTGGCGGTACGGCCTGATGGACGGTCGCGAGCACACGCTCACCGAGGTCGGCGAGCGCTATGGCATCGGCCGTGACCGCGCCCGGCGCATCGAGCGCGACGCGCTGGCCCGGCTGCGCAAGATGGCCACGGCCGCCTGAGCGGTTCCTGATCCGGCACGGTTCCTGTGGACCGTGCCGGATCTTTTTGTCTTACGGCTCTTGGGGTGGTCGTCGTTCTTGCGGTGCTGCGCTTGGGGGGCGTCGTTCTCGCGGTGCCGTTTCGCGATCGTGGTGGCCGGTGTTCGTGGCCGCTGCGGTGGGCGGGTGTTCCGGCCGGCCGTTCGGGTGGGGCTCTGGTGGTCTCGGCCTTCGGCCGTTCGGGCGCG